>CAYJFN010000231.1:0-2502 GCA_964369325.1 uncultured Arcobacteraceae bacterium | reverse complement strand
AAATGATGAGTTTGTTTTATATTTTCATAGTGCAAAAGATGGAAGAAAAATTTCATTATTACAAAATTTAAGTAGTGTTGGGTTTCAAATGGATTGCAATACAACTTTAAAAGATGGCAAAGATATGCCATGTGCTTACTCAACAAAATATGAAAGTATAATAGGAATAGCAGATGTAGAGTTTGTAGAAGAGGAAGAAGAGAAAAAATATGCTCTTGCTACAATAATGTTTCAAAATACAAAAATTAAAGATTGGGAGTTTAATAAAGCAAAATTAGACTCTGTAAAAGTTTTTAAACTTAGTGTTAAAAAAATTTCTTGTAAAGTGCATCAATAAATAGAAAAGTTTTTTACATAATAACAACATAATTTATAAAATATAACAAAAAGTGACACTTTAGAAAACGATAAATTTTTTCTTTAAAAAATTTTTATTATTATATAAAATTATTAATATTTAAAAAATCCCTTTAATATGGAAAATAAAATATTATTAAAATATAAAAATGATTTTTCTGAGACAAAAATAATAACTTTACAAAGTATTTTAAAGCTAATTTTAATTTTTAGAAATATAAAATTCCGTGAATTTAATTTACAAAAAGGAGAATTTATGACAAAAGTTTTAAAATTAGCATTAGCTAGTATGGTATGTGCAACATTAGGTATGGCTTATAGTACAGATGGAGCGTTAAGTGTAACAGCAACAGGTTATAAGACAGCTAAAAAAGTTCCAGTAGGAGCAAGTTTTACGGCGGTTAAGTTTGATTATAAATCAAATAAAGATTTTGCAGCATTCTTAAAAAGTATGAATGTAACAATTAATGCTTTATCTGTAACAGTTTCACCTACAGATCCACTAATTGAGCAAAAAAACAAAAACCTTATGGTTTTATTCCAAGAAAATATGGGTGCTAAAACGTCAACAATTATGGCTAAAATTGTAGATGTAAAAGGTGACGACAAAAAAGGTATGTTAGATATTTCTATTACTATGAATAAAGTTACTAAAGTAGTTCCTTTTAACTATATGGTTCAAGATGGTAAGCTTATGGCAGAATCATCAATTGATATGATGGATTTCATGATGAATGAATCTTTTGCATCTTTTGTAAAAGCTGTAGGTCCTTTACATGAAGGGAAAACTTTTACTGAAGTTGGTTTAAAATTTGCATTACCTATATCTAACGATATGATGTAATTTCAAAACAAATCTTAGCTTTTGGTTAAGATTTGTTTATTTTCTTTATTTATACTTCTTAATTCATAAACTAGATTATTCTTATCTCTTACATAATATAATATGAACAAAAAGCTATGCTCTATTTTATAATATATTTTAATAAAAGTATAATATTAAAGTACATTTTCGTTGTCATCAATTCTAATTTGATCTCTACCATTGTTTTTTGATTTATAAAGCAAATTATCAGCTTCTTTAATAGCATCATCAAATGTTTCATAATTACTTCTAATTGCCACTCCAGCACTAAAAGTAAGACTAATACGTTTGTCTTTGTAGATAAAACTATTGTTAGCAACTATTGATTTAATTCGTTTTAAATAAGTCAATAGTTCTATTTTTTGTTTGAAGTGAGCAATAACTAAAAATTCTTCACCTCCATATCTACAAATAGTATCGTATTCTCTTGTTTGATTGTGAAGTAATTTAGCAAAAGTTTTTAAAATTACATCACCTGCATCATGACCATAAGTGTCATTTACTTTTTTGAAAAAATCTATGTCAAAAAAGACAATAGCATACTCTACATTATTTCGTTTATGATTGCTTTCAATTCTTATTAATTCTTCTTCAAATGCTCTTCTAGTAAGTACACCTGTAAGAAAATCAGTTCGGTTTTCTTTACTTGTTTGCTCGAGTTCTTTTTCAAGTTTTTTTATCTTTTTTTCAAGTTCATATACGTTTGTCATTTCGTTTTTGAACTTGTTTTCTACAATAGCCATTTCGCTTTCTATATTTTCAACAGCATCTACTAATTTACTTTGAATTTCAGATAATTCTACTGATTGATTCTTTGAAATATCGATTGCTTTAATTTGCTCTTTAAATCCAGATACATTTTGAGTTCCAGTTGAACTTTTATTTATTGCATCGTTTATATAGTTACACATCATTGCAATAAGGTTTGCAATATCATCAGTTTTCTCTTTTACAAAGGCTTTATCTAGTGCAAATCTATTTGCAATAAATGATTGTATTTCTTTTTGAACATTTTCATCAAAAATTAGTTCAGGAGAGTTTCCTATTTTTATATTGAACTTTGCTAAATTTTTATCAAACTTTAGGTTAATAGATGGCATTAAAGAAGAAGTCAGCATTTCACTTAGTTTAGTTACATTTTTAACTGCAATTCTTTCAAGAAGTACAGGAATTAGCTCTTCAGGAGTTTTAATCTCCTTTTTTTTGATTTCTTCTTTCTCTTTTTCATCAAGTTTTAAAACAAATTCTTGAAATTTTTTACACTCACCAACATCTATATT
>CAYJFN010000230.1:0-2505 GCA_964369325.1 uncultured Arcobacteraceae bacterium | reverse complement strand
GTAGTACCTATGCGGGTTATAGTGCATACCAAAATGCAACTATGACTGAGTATGAAAAGATGATGATGTCGAATTTATAGGCTTTGACAAATTCGGAACACGGGGAAGGTACGTCGACCCCGAATAAAAGATGTCCAATTTGGGAAGTCACTGAAGAAAGGCACCTTGGATCAGATGTTTTTTGGATACATACAAACTGTAAAACAGGAGGAAATTGGAAATGTGAGGAAGCAGTATGCCCCCATGTGAAATAGAAAATCAACCCTTTTGTCATGTGGTTGTGTATGTAAATTTTCACAGCCACATGATAAATCATTTAACAACATTAAAATTTGAATAGCATGAAACTACTACATTATTACATTCTACTATCACTAGTATTTATAAATATTGGTTGTCAGAATAAAAATGGTACTTCATACCAAGTAATAAATTCTGAATTTAAGATTGATACAGTTTGTAAAACATTAGATGAAAATATAGAACTTTTAGGACATATTAGTGATATGCATTTCATAAGCGATTCGCTTTTTTTGTTAAGCACCCAAGAGATGTTATGCCTATATAATACACGAGGCGAGCAGTTGAAGGTTATTGGGAATAAAGGTAATGCTGAGGGTGAATATATATCACCAGATATGATTTTTGCTACAAACAGATATATCTATCTGTGGTGTGCTATGCAGTTAAAGGTGTTAAGATATGATATCGCTGGTAATTTTGTTGATGTCTTTTGTAGAATGGATAAAAGCATTAAAGAGTTTAAAATAGCGGGTGATTCAATCATGTTTTACCGAGAAGCTAACGATGAAAAGAATGTAATTCACAAATTTAATGCAAATACAGAAGAAGATAGCATCTTAGATAATATAGAAAGCTCTGCTACATACAGAGTTCTATCAAGAAAAAAACAACTCAAAATGATGAACTATAAAGATGGTTCTCTTATTGTCGTTAACCCTGTTCCTCAGTTCGAGCTATTGTTATTCGATAATGATGGAACGTTAACTAAGCGAAGTGATCAAGTAATTGATGAAGAATATAGTGTTGCAGAGTTTGCAAGTAATCAAGAGTTTATGGATCTAGGAATGCAAGAGGGCTTTAGGCAAAGTATTCAAAGTTCTATTATTTTGGCTGTATCAAAGATTAAAAGTAACTACTACGTACTGACAGAGAGTGGGCGTTTCTCTTTAGATAATAACCATGTAAAATCGATAGATAGAAAAATAAATATTTTTAAAATGTCGGAGAACCTCGATGTTATAAGTAAGAGTATCTATCCATATTTAATAGGATCACGATATGAGTTTGTTGGCGATAAACTATATTTCATTATGCTAGATGCCCAAACAGAAAAATACTCTTTGATGAGAGTATCAATTTAGGAGTTTTTAAATTATGAAAAAATACGCATATATACTTATCATTCTTTTTTTATATTCGTGCATAAATAACGAAATGGTGCACTATCAAACATTCCAATTAAGCGCTGAGAATAGTATGTCGATTTACCCTGATTCTACTTTTTTTTCAGATATTAGATGTATGAAATACCATAATAACAAACTTTATTTACTGGATGCTCAAAGAGCAGACGTTGTTGTCTTAGATAGTTGTTTCAAGAACATGCAGACTCTTAATATAAAAGGGCGAGCAAAGAATGAACTATTAATGCCTTTTAGATTTAATATTCATAACGACACTATTTTTGTAGTTGATTTTGGATCTATGTCTTTAAAATATTTGAATGACAATGGGGTTATTGGGCACTCAGATTTGCCAAAAACAAAAATAAGAGATTCTCATTTTGCAGTTACAGATTCGTCTATTATTTTCCCCGCAAGTTCTAATAACGGAACATTTGTCGAGGTTTCAAAAGCCAATTCAGATGATTACAATCACTATGGAGACTTAGAGCAAATTGGGACAGATTTACGCAACCGAATATGGAGTAATGCTAATATATTATCAAGTGATGAATATTTAATTTTAGCTTATTTAGCTCTCCCACATATAGATATTTATGATATTAAAACAAAAAAAATAATACAAAGAAAAGATCTGTCAAGCATTCCTTTTATGGCGAAAAATTTAGATGCCATTGAAAGTGAGAAGTTTACAGAAAATCAATCTCCTACCATTATTGTAGATGCTTGTGTTTATGAAGATGATTTATTTGCCTTATATAGCAACTATTCGGGGGGTAAATATGCAAGTAATATAGTCGTGCGCTTTTCTTTATCGGGTAAATTGGTTATTAAAGCAATATATACACTACCAGGTGTGTTGTATGAATCAATTTGTGTAAGCCCTACACACCTTTTTGCTTTTAATTCTAGTGCAAATGAAGTGCAAACATTTTGCCTGCCTAAGTTGGCATATACACACTAGTGGAGGATGAAAATATAATTGACGTTGATAGTGTTAACTATTTGAAAGACAGATAGTTGTAATGCACATTATAACAAGTAAATATGAAAAAGAGCATTTTTTTATCTCTAGCAT
>CAYJFN010000229.1:0-2507 GCA_964369325.1 uncultured Arcobacteraceae bacterium | reverse complement strand
TTTCTTGCATATTTTCCTGCTTTTTGTGAGTTTAATTTCGCGATTATATCTAAAAATAGTTTAAGTAATTTCACAAAAAAGTGTAATAAAAAAGGCTCGATTTACATCAAGCCTTTTTTTCGAAATTTTAGGAGAAAAAATTTGTTCGTTTGAGATTTACTAGCACTTTAAAATTTACAAAAGTTAAGTGCTAGTAAATAAAAGAGTTTAGGAGATCTCTTTTATTTATTAGTCTAATTAAAATCTAGCCTCTAAGCTTACTCTCCACTCAAGAGGGGAAACTGAACTGTCATTTGCTGAATTTCTACTTGTAGTCCACAAATTATACACTGCAAAATTTGCTGAATATTTATCACTAAATCTTTTGTTCATAGAAAAGTTTACAACTCCATAGTCATAAACAATATTATCACCATAAGTATTTTTATCACCTTTTTTAGCACCTGTAGTATTTGTGTAATCTAGATTATATTTTCCCCAAAGATTTGTCGAAAAATCCCAATCATGATTTGTGTATTGTAAATCTAATCCAAAAGTTTGTTCAGCATAGTAACCAATTCTTTGCCCTTCTTGGTTTTTATTATCAAGCCAAGTATAGTTACCTGTTAATGTAAAACTATCCAATAAATCTACACTAGCAGAAGCTTCAACTCCCTTGTTTTCAACAGTTCCATCAATATTTATATTATTTGTTACTGGTTTACTATACTCAGGCAAGTCAAATTCAGGAGAACTACTAATCTTGTCTTCAATATCAGCTTCAAAATACCCTATAGAAGTTCTTATATTTTCATAATCACCTTCATATCTTATTTCCCAACCAACACTTGTTTCTGGTTTTAAATCTGAATTTCCAAGAGCAAAAGTAGTACCTCTTTCTTCTTCACCATAAAGTTGAACTAAATTTGGAGCGATATATGCTTTACCAATATTGAATTTTAACCTTTGGCCTTCCATTGCATGCCAAGTAATACCAAGTCTTGGAATAACTTCTCCTCCAAAAGCAGAATCATGGTCATATCTAACAGATGGAACTACATATAAAGCATCATTAAATAATGAAATCTCATCTTGTAAAAATAAAGATTCTCGCTCTATTGTATCTTCTCCAATTGCAGCTGGGTGATTAAAAGTAGAATGAAGATACTCTATACCAAATGTTATAAGGTTATTATCATTAAATGTCCAAGAATCTTTTGCATCTAACCCGATATCAGTAAAAGAATATGATTTTGTAGTACCTGTTTGCCATGACCTAGTTGTATATGCAGTTACATTTGCAAAATGTTCATCTGTAGTAAGATTATATTGTAAAGCATTATTTATATTACTTCTTTTAGATACTGAACCACCCGTGTTAACATTAGTAGAAGAATATGATTTTCTATCTTGGTCAATATATCCTAAAGTATATCTTAATTCATGAGTATCATCAAACTTATATCCTGCATCAAAATTTAAAGTTGTTGTTGAACCACTATCAGACTCACTCCAAGCATCAGAAGTTGTTACACTATCTTCTCTAACACCTCTATTTTTAATAACTCCAGCGTTAAGTATAGCATCCCATTTGCCAACTTGTCCAAAGTTTATTTGTCCATTTACACTTGACTCATAATTTCCACCTGTAATTCTAACTGCAGCACTTGGTTCACTTGCTTTTTTTGTAATAATATTTACAACTCCTGCAAGTGCATTTGCACCATATATAGCCCCTGCTTGTCCTCTAATAACCTCTATTCTTTCTATATCTGCAGTATTTATAGTACTTAATATAAATCCTAGACCATCATGATTAGATTCAAGTCTTGCTGGTTTTCTTCCATTTATTAAAATTACAGAATATCCAAATCCCATACCTCTAATATTAAAAGCTCCCTTTTGATTTGTTTGCTCCAATCCTTGTATTTTTGTTAAAACTTCAGGAACACTTAAAGCACCCATTTCTTGAATTTCTTGTGCCCCAATTACTTGCATAGTTGTTGGAACATCTTCCAAAGCTTGTTCTGTTAAAGTTGCAGATGTCACTGTAACTTCTCCTAATTTATTTGCTTCTTGAGCAAATAAACTTACTCCTCCCATTAACAACATTGATAACATCAATGATACTCTTCTTTGTTTTTTCAAAATCACTCCTATAAAATTTATTGTAATTAAAATTGATTTTAATTATCAAATAATTAGTTTGGAATATTAAACTCTTTTTTCTTAAATTTATATTAATGATAATTGTTTTCATAACTAAAATATTATATAATTCTTTTTTTTCATATTTATGGGAGTTTATAAGAGCAAAAAGATTATTTTAAATATATAAAATTAGTTTTATTTTCTTATTTTGTTAAACTTTTGTTAAAAAATGGTTAATATAAATTTTATATGATTTCAAAAATAGATAAAAACAGGGGGTTATTTGAAAAAGATTTTATTACTTTCAACCATTAGCATTTTGGCATTTTCAAATGAGTTAGAAATTCTTAATAAAACTCAACAAGAGCTAAAAAATG
>CAYJFN010000228.1:0-2528 GCA_964369325.1 uncultured Arcobacteraceae bacterium | reverse complement strand
TCCACCATCAGCAATATCACCAGCTCCATATACAATAGTGTCATTTCCACTTCCACCTAATAAGATATCAGCTCCTGCACCACCATCTATGTAGTCATCTCCACCAAGACCTAAGATAACATCTGAACCATCTCCACCGTATAATGCATCATCACCATCTTGTGCTGTCTCCATACTACTTGCAGTAGTTTTTAGAGTAGCTAGTTTATTTGGATCTTGTGCTGCATCAACTAAAGCTTGAACTAAATCAGCAGCTTCATCTGCAGTGTTATCATCGCCATCTGTATCTTGAATATTAGCTAAAGCATTTTCAGTATAGTTTGCCCCTGTTAATCCAAGATTAGTAGCTAAAGTTTCAAGATGAGAAATATTACCATCTCCAATAATCAAGTCTTCACCACCTTGTCCAAATGCAAAGTCATCTCCAGCTCCTGTTATAATAGCATCTGGATCTTTTGAGTCATCTAGTGTTGGTGCAACTGTAGCAAACCAATCTGGGTTTTGTTTTATGTATTGCATTGCTTGAGTTGTTGTTGGAATAAATCCAGCAACTCCAACTGCTGAACTAACTGCTGCTTTAATCTCAACAATACTCATACCACCAATAACAAGATCATCACCAGCTTCACTATTTGCAACATTTGTATCTGTAGCATCTCCACTTACACTTCCTGCTGTAGGTTTAAATAATTCGCTTGCATCTTTTGTAAACTTAATACTGTCTGCAACTCCACTAAAGTTTGAATTAAATATATCTTTATTAATTCCATCTCCAAAACCAACTGCAATTAATTCACCATTTTCATCAAGAGCATCTTCTAATCTATCTATTGGCGAAGTAGGTACAAATAATGGATCATATGATTCATGAGCCGTACTAGCAGTGCCAAATGTTCCATCTGCCTTAATATATTCTACTTTTAAAGACAATTTTCCATTGCCGCCATCCACAATAGTAAGTTTGTAAGGTCCTACTTGACCTCTGTTTTCAACATCACCCGCATTAAACAATGCAGCATTTGGATCTTCATACGCCATATATGTACCCATAGATTCCCAAGTATCTCCTAGTTTATATCCAGGTGGGATAGTAAACTCTATATCATAATCCCAATAAGCATCAGTTCCTCCAAGCAAACCAGCTGTATCCTTTTCTATTGCACCATCTGCAATACCATCACCTGCTATATTTTGGAAAGTAAACTTATGCATAGTAGGTTTAGTAAAAGTTCCATCATTTGGCTCACCATCAGTGATAAAGAAGACTTTATCTCCTCCACTAACATCACCTTGTTTTTCCAACCAATCAGCTGATTCTTTTAAAGCAGCATCATAGTTAGTTCCACCTGTTGAATAGATATCATCTCCATCGTTTGTTGTATATCCCTCAAGCTTTTTAATAATAGCGTCTGACGCAGACCCACTATCTCCATTTGTATAAATCACTTTTCCGTTGTGACTTACAGTTGTTTTTTCTGTAACTTTATCGTAAGCAATAGTAAATTCAAATGATTTTGCACTATCGTTAAATGGAACAATTTGTAGATTTATATCTCCACTTAAGTCACCTTGATTAGCATGGTTATACAAAGTATCATTTAAAAAGTCTTCTAAAGCTTTTTGTACATCTACATCTATTTTACCAGCTGACCAACCATTATCTGTCGTACTTCCAGAAGTGTCTAGAATAATAGAAACATTATAATCTAGCCCTGGAGTGATTGTCCCAGAAGTTCCTGCTTGTCCTAGAAGTCCAGTTTCAATAGGTGGTGTTGCACTCCAAGAAGCATTTACGTTCATATCAATAGTATCACCATCTGCATCTGTTACAGTTATTGTTTCGCTTCTATTTGTAGCATCTGCTTGTCCAGGCATAGTTACAGTCCAGTTGTTATTTGCTCCTTGAGTAAGAGTAATATTTCCAAATATTAGATCTCCATCTGCATTTTCATTAGACCAAGCGCCATTTGTATATGTTGCTGTTACTCCATTTAAATTAATAGTTGCACCTTCTAAGTCTGCTCCTATATCAAAAGTAACAATACTTGTTGCAGAATCTCCTGCTTCTACTGTACCAGGATTTGTAACTGCTCCTTCTACTGGAGCATCGTCTTGGATAGTTACTTCTATTGTTGCATTGTCTGTTGTTCCATTTGTTCCTGTAATAGTCATATCAAAACTTGGACTTGTATCTGCACCAGCTTCATTGTCATCTACAGGAGATGTTAAAGTATATTCATAAGTTACTACTCCATTTACTACAGATAAAATTTTAACAGTTCCATTTGGTACAGTTGCTGTTCCTTTCCAGTTTGGACCAGTAAAATCAACTCCTTCAATAGTGATTTTTGCTACACTATCTCCATCTACTGTTACAGTTCCTGTTTGTGTAAGAGCAGCAGCATTTGCAGCAGTTCCATCAGCAAGATTTGCTTCATTAACTGTTACATCAGTATCAGCAATAACATCAACTATATCATTTGACCCTTGGATAACTACATATTGAGTATCTGTATCACCATCTTTAT
>CAYJFN010000227.1:0-2557 GCA_964369325.1 uncultured Arcobacteraceae bacterium | reverse complement strand
AAGTTGCACTTGCATTTAATACTTCAAATGGAAAAGAATCATCAAAAGAAGATGGTAAAACTATAAGAAGAGCCGTATTAAAAGAGAATGTTCCATATGCAACAACGGCAGCAACTGCATTTGCTTGTGTTGAAGCAATTAGAAAGTTGAGAAAAAAAGATGGATTAGATGTAAAATCTATCCAAGAATTTTTAAATGATTAAATGGACGCTTCAAAAGTTTATTTAGCTCAAACAGATACAACAGTAGGTTTTTTGTGCAATAATCACAGAAAGCTATCTGTTGTGAAACAACGCCCAATAAATCAAAAAACACTTCAAGTTGTTGACTCCTTTAAAACTTTAAAAAATCAAACAAGAGTCCCAAAAAAGTTCAGAAACCTTGTAAGAAAAGCAAAAAACACAACATTTATTTATCCAAATGCCCTATCTTTTAGAGTTGTTTCAGAAAAGTTAAATCATCATGATTTTGTAAAAAAATTTAAAACAATCTATTCAACTTCTGCAAATTTAACAAAACAAAATTTTGATGAGGATTTTGCGAAAAGTCAAGCAGATATAATAGTTGAAGATAAAAATGGATTTTTTGAAACAAAGTCTTCACAACTTATTAAGCTATCCTGTAATAGAATTAAAAAATTAAGATAAATTATAATTTCAATACTAAGGTATTATTTGTGATTTTAAAAAGAGAAGATGAATTCAATATTTTACAAAATGAATTTCTAAAACAAAACTCTAGTCTTATTTTTCTCTTTGGAAGAAAACAAATAGGGAAAACTACATTTTTAAAAGAGTATGTTAAAGACAAAACTTATTTATATTTTTCTTGTTTTGAAGTGTTACCTCATATTCTATTTCAATTATTTTTTAATCAAATTAAAAAACTAAAAGATATAAAAGAGCAAAAGATACAAACTTTTGAAGAGTTAATTGTTTTATTATCTAACTTGAATTTTTCTCAAAAAACTGTATTGATTTTTGATGATTTTCAATCATTATTAAAAGTACAAAAAAATGCTTTAACAATCTTTATGAAATATTGGCATGAATTTTTAAAATATAAAAATATTCAAATTGTTTTTGCAAGTTCTATAAATTTTTCATCAAAAAAAGAAAAAGAAATTTTAAAAGAAGCAAATAAAACTATATTTTTAAATAATTTTGATTGCGAAACTATTAAAACGATTTTGCCAAATATTGCAAAAGAGGATTTTATAAAACTTTATGCCATCTTTGGAACAAATTTAAATTATATAAAAAAATATGATACTCAAATCAGTTTTAGAAAAAATCTAGAAGAGATTTTATTAAATTCTAATGACATATCTAAGGATGTTTTATGTATCTTTCGAGATGAGTTAAGTGAAACAGCAACTTATAATGCAATTTTGTATGCTATTTCTCAAGGTATGACAAAAATTGGAGAAATTGCTGAGTATTTAAATGTTCAATCAACATATCTTACAAGATATATACAGAAGCTTTTAGATTTAATGATAATAAAAAGAAATATTCCTTTAAATGAAACAATAAATAGTAAGTTTGGTAGATATGAAATAGAAGATGGTTATATGAAGTTTTGGTATAAAATAATGTTCTTAAACTCAGATTTTATAAATTTAAATAACATAAATAAATTAGTTGAAATTATAGAAAAAGAACTTCAAGATAAATTACTTGAAGATGCTTTTAAAAAATATATGATTCAATTTGTTGATAAAAACTTCCAAAAGATATTTAATTATGAACCAATAAAAATTTTGCCTTGGTGGAATAACAAGACATATGTTGATTTGGTTGCGTATAACAATTCAAAAATTACATTTATAGTATTTGATTATAAAGCAATTTCTCATATTAATAAGCTGCAAGAGGAACTTAAAAATAGTTCTAACTATTTAGAGACTTCCTTAGAAAAAAATTTTGCCATATTCTCTACAAAGTCTTTAATAGGAAAGTAAGCATGAAAATTGAAGTAAAAAATATTTATCAACAAAAAAAAGAGTATTTTATAACAAATGAATATCAAGAAATAACTGTAGAATATGGAGATTTTATATTTGTTTATGAAAATAAAAATAGTGTAAATTTTTATATAAAAGATGATGATTTAAAATTGAGTTTTTTAAATCATAAAAAAGTAGTTTTGAAAAATTTTATAAAACTTATTCAAGAAAATCATACACAAGAAATAGCACCTCAATTTAATGATTTATCATTGTTGGATAAATTTATTACCAAACTTGAATTTACTAAAAGTTCTTTATTTGATGAAGAGTTTTGCATAAAAGATATAAATACTTTAAATAAAGTAATTGAAAATGGGCAAACAAATCAAAAAATGAATACGGTTTTATATAAAAGTATAAAATTTCAGACTAAAAAGCAAGATAATATAAAAATAGAAGAAGAAGAGTTTGAATGCTATAGAGCAGATAATTTTCAAATATTTATTCATAATTAAGCATAACTAAAAAATAATTTTATTATAATCTCGTTTCCAATATGACCCCGTCGTCTAGTGGCCAAGGACGACAGGATTTCCTCCTGTAAAC
>CAYJFN010000226.1:1491-2624 GCA_964369325.1 uncultured Arcobacteraceae bacterium | reverse complement strand
TTCTCGCTATTCACAAGTTAAGCAGCCCTACAAAATAAATAGATGCGCACCTCTCTTAAAGTATATATTTATTTATTTCTCTAGTTATTATTTCATATCCTTTAAAATTAAGATGTAAACCATCACTTGTAATTTCAGACATTAAATCACCTTTGCAATCTAATAATTTAGGATAAATATCTATATATATTGCGTTAAATTCCAGTGCTAACTTTTTAATCTTATTATTTATGTATTTAATATCCACATTGTTTCTGTTAGCAACCATTTGCCTACTAATTTTACCTTTACAATGCAAGTTAACTGGATAAATTGAAATAATATATATTTTCTTCTTTTCAACACTTTTTGTGATAGCTGATAATATCTTTTCATAATTCGATATAGTTCGCGTGACAGATATGTCTTGTGCAATATCATTTGTCCCTATTTGTATAAATATATCACTTGTATTTACATCAAAAACACTTTCTTTTAATCTAGCAAGCACACCTTTACTCGTATCACTACTTATCCCACGGTTTAGAATTTTTTTCGAAAAAAACTCATTTAAATTATAAGATTCTGTTATGGAATCGCCAACAAAAACAGCATCACAACTATGATTCAAAGAATTATAGTTTTTGAATAGCTCTAAACGCATGTTATAATGTTCGTTAGCCCATTTTGCTTTTCTTTTTTTAATAAATTTATTAAACATAATAAATACTAATTGTTATACGATGAAATAGTATCGCTTATTACATCAACAACATTATCCTTTTTTAAAGATTTTTTTCTTTTTTCGTTCAATAAACTCAAAAATTCATCATCGTTTATTGGTAAAGTTACACTTCTATTTGTCCAAGACGAAAGATGTATACTGTTAGATAGCATAAGCCCGTTTATACCCTCTTCACCTTTTGCAATAAGCGGTTTATCGTTTAATATTTTATCTGCAAAAGCTCGTAGCACACCCATATGTTGTTCATTTTTACCATCTGTTTCTATCGGTATAACTTCAACTCGTGGAGCACCAAAAGCCTCTGTACAAGTTTTAGTAAACTCGCTTTCTTTTACATCAAGCCTATGCAAAGTCAATGTTTGTGCATCATCACAAACAAGTTTGCCTTTATCAAAGCTAATTTCAAACC
>CAYJFN010000226.1:0-1391 GCA_964369325.1 uncultured Arcobacteraceae bacterium | reverse complement strand
ACAATTTCTTTCATTTTTCTAAAAACACAGTTTGTTCTTTGGTTAAACATCATTGCAAAAACAACATTTGATTCCTCAGCAACTTTGTTCATTTCTTTAACTTGTTTTGTATAAACTCCAGCTGGTTTTTCGCTAATAACATGTAAGCCTTTTTGCATTGCCATTATGCAGTATTTCGGATGATCGTAGTGTGGCGTTGCAACTAAAATTGCATCACACAAACCACTATCCATCATTTCTTCTGCCTCGTTAAAAGCAGGTACTTCTTGTGAGATTTTTTCTTTAAAATATTTTATTTTTTTAGGGTTATTATCGCATATTGCGCTGAGTTCAATTGTTTGCACTTTATTTGCTAAAAGGTTTGCACAGTGTGCGCTACCCATATTACCAACACCTATAATGCCAAGCCTTACTTTTTTCATGAAGTTTTCCCTTTACTTAATAAATTTTTGTATGTTATTATAACTTTTTTCAAGGCAATCAAAAGGATATTCTCCATAGCATTCATCTTGCTCAACAAACATATGTTTTACGCCATATTCACCTAGTTTATTGATAATTTTATTATAGTCCATAGCGCCTTCACCTACAACAGCAAACTGACCTGACAATGCGTCTGTTTTAACATCTTTTAAATGTACGCAATCTAACCTATTTTTATATTCTTGCAAAATATCACACACATCTTTACCTGCAAATTGCACCCAAAATAAATCCATAGTAATGCCCATTAATTCCGCCGGTATTTGCGAACATATAGTCTGCAGCAAATCTTTTTCACCAGATTTTATCTGAAATTCAAATGCATGGTTATGGTACATAAGTTTCATGCCGTTGCGATGTATTAATTCTAGCACAGGCATAAAGTCCTCAGCAAAATAATTAACCCACTCTTTATTGCGATATTTATTAGGCATGCTACCTATACCTATATATTTGCATTGCATCGCTTTGTGGTCATCAATAACTTGTTGTGTGTTTAATAGTATTTTTTCTGCATCTATGTGCGTTAAATCTATTGTAACACCATACGCATCGCATATTTTTTTGTATTCAACTGCATTATAATTGCCAGCGCCAGAAATTTGCACGCTATTATAACCAATACCTGAAAGTTTTTTTATACTTCTCTCAAAATCTTTTGTGTTTTTAATATATTCTCTAACTGTGTAAAGTTGAGCTCCTAATTTTACCATGATATAACTCCTATTTAAACTTTTTTTTAATATAATCTATTACTTTTTCAAGTGTGTTATATTGATACCCTGATTGCAGCCTATATGCAAACGCATGTTCCGCACCTTCCACTATAAGCAGTTCTGCTTCACAACCTTTTTTATTTAGTTTTTCTACTAACATTTGAGATTGCATGAGTGGCACAGTTTTATCGT
>CAYJFN010000225.1:0-2628 GCA_964369325.1 uncultured Arcobacteraceae bacterium | reverse complement strand
AATTCATAGTAAAAAATTGGATATAAAGAAAACTCTTCTCTATGATATTTTGGAGTTAAGTTAGAGTTTCCTGTATCAATTACAATAATTGCACCGTGTTTTGTAAGATTCGAAAAAAGCGTTTGATGTGCCATGTGCATACCATCAAAACGACCAATTGCAACTGATGTGATTTGTTCTTTGCTCATCATTTTTGTTTCCTAAAGTAAAATAACTCTTCAATATTTCCATCTTTACCTTGAAGTTGACTTTTGTTTGAATGTATTAATTCCCAATTTAAAGATGCAGTCTCTTGTAAAAATTTATCTTTTGCTAAAATTATTGCATTTTTATCTAAAACAACACCTTTTTTATCTCTTTTTACATTTGTTCCAACTTCAAATTGTGGTTTAAATAAGATAATTATTTCATCATGTGCTAAAGTGTTAATACTATTTAAAATGTTGTGAATACTAATAAATGAAACATCACAAGTTATAACATCAAAAGTTTTATTTGGTTTAAAGTTTCTTATATCACAATTTTCAAAAAATTCAATTTTAGGGTTGTCTTTTAAACTTTCGTGTAATTGATTTGTTCCAACATCTACACAAGTTACACTTAAAGCATTTTGCTCTAATAAAATTTGTGCAAACCCACCTGTACTTGAGCCAATATCTAAAGCAGTTTTGTTTTGTAAACTTATTTTAAATTCATCTAAAAAATATTTTAGCTTATAAGCAGCTCTTGACACATAAAAAACATCTTCTAAAAGTTCTATTTTGTGATGAGTTTCAACAATAAAAGATGGTTTTGATATAATTGCGCCATCAATTTTAACTTTGTTTGATTTTATAAGTTCACAAGCTTTATTTCTGCTTTGAATATTAAAGTTTTTACTTAAAAATTGGTCTAGTCTCATAGAAGGAATTATAATTGAAATTTGTTCAAAAAGAGTTTAGTTGTGTTATGGAAGAGAAAAAATCTAAATTTCTATCTTTTTTAGTGCCATATGAAGATTTTAATACAACAATGAAACGCTTAAAAGAAGAGCACCCAAAAGCTGTTCACCATGTGTATGCATATAGATATTTAAATGAGTTTGACCAAATTGTTGAAAATAGCAGTGATGATGGAGAACCAAGAGGAACTAGTGGAAAACCTTGTTTAAATGCACTTGCAGGTGCAGATATAATAAATAGTGCAGTTATAGTTGTAAGATATTTTGGTGGTATAAAACTAGGAACAGGGGGACTTGTAAGAGCTTATGGGGGAGCTACTAATAAAGTAATACTCGAATCGCAGTTTGAAATATTTGAGAAAAAACAAAGAGCAAGATTAAGTATTGCATATAATAAATTCTCTCAATTAGAGTATCTTTTGGGGCAACACAAAATTAGTATCGTAGAAAAATCTTTTCAAAGTGATGTTGAGCTAGTTTTAGAAGCGACAACTGAAGAGTTTATGACTTTAGAAAAAGAGTTGCCATTAGGAACAATGTTAAATTATTAAAAGAGAATTTTAAACAAATGTAGAAAAAGTGTATTAAATGTTTCTTTTTTGTGATAAACTTCTTTTTATGAAAAAATTACTAACACTACTTATGCTATTTTTAGCTGTTTCAAAACTTATGTCGCAAGAGCAAAATTTAATAAATATAAATGGTGCAACTGTAAACTCTTTGGTAGAAATTACTTCAAAAATATTAAATAAAAATATCATTTTAACAGAGCAAATAGAAGGTGATATCGGATTTGTTTCTCATAACCCTATATCTCAAGATGAGCTTTTAGAAGTTTTAGAAATCGTTTTAAGCACGAAAGGATATATGCTAAGCAAACAAAACAATCTTTATCAAGTAGTAAAAAAAGAAGATATTAACAAAAACTTTCCTGAAGATACGAAAATTGAGATTGTTGCTTTAAATAATGCAGAAGCAAAAGATGTTGTGCCAATAGTAAAAGCTATTTTTGACAATCGTATTTATAAGAAAGATGAAATAAAACCTTTTATTACGCAAGATAGTCAAAATAATTCTGTAATTATAAATGCTCAACAAAAACATATGACTCAAATAAAAGAGCTAATTATTACTTTAGACCAGCATCAAATGCAAGTTTATGTTGAAGCTAAGATTATAGAATTAAGTGAAAATAAAACTAAAGATTTAGGACTTAGATATGGACTTAGTGCTATTAATGTTGCTAGTAATAATATTTTCACATTAGGCTCAAGTTTAGGCGGAGTTGTTAATGCACTAGATAGTGCAACAAGTTCTTTATTTTCAGTTCCATTAAATACTTTAAACTCTGCAGTTGCACTTGGAGCAACATTAAATTTATTAAAATTAAACCAAGCCATTGATATTGTATCAGAGCCATCAGTTTTGTGTGTAAATAATAAAGAATCAACTATTTATGTAGGTGAGACTAGAAGTTTTCAAACTGCATTAAGTGTCACTGATGGTGGAAATACAAATAGCTCTTTTCAAAGAGAAGATATTGGGCTTACATTAAAAGTAAAACCAAGAATTTCCACACAAAATAGGGTGATTTTAGAAATAGAGACTATTTTAGAAGATGCAAGAGAGTTAAAATCAAATCAAACAAACCCTGACACCACAAAAAAAGAGATTAAAACAACAGCTAT
>CAYJFN010000224.1:0-2659 GCA_964369325.1 uncultured Arcobacteraceae bacterium | reverse complement strand
ATGAACTTTTAAATGAGATAAAAGAGGTACAACAAGAGATTATGTATCCTTTGGGGTGATTTTAGTTATTATCACCTCTTTTAGTAGTTGTTTTTTACAATGGACAAATTCATTATAATTTTTGAGTTTTAATTATAAATTTTCCCTCTTGTGAACAAGCTCACGCATTGTTTCTACGGTAGTTTAAACTACAACTTTACCTGTGGCTTGTCCACTCTTCTTTGAGAAAAGTTGCAAACTCTGTTCTTTTTTCATAAAAAGAACTAAAAAACTTGGAGCTACGAAGAAAAATTACGCTAAAACTATTTACAAGTTCTAAAAATCAATCACAAAATATAATGAATTTTTAAAAAAAGATTCAAAATTTTATTCTTTATCCAATGGAATAAATTTAATATTTCTATAATGATTTAAAATTATAGAAATTGGTATATGATTTATAGTAATTGGTATTCAAATTATTTTTCTAATTTTATAAAATTTCTTCACAATTTTAAACAAAGGAAAAATAAAATGGAATTTTCATATCACAATCCAACTGCAATAGAATTTGGAAAAGGAAAGATTAGTACAATATCAACTTTAATCCCAAAAGAACAAAAAGTTCTTGTAGTGTATGGGGGAGGGTCAATTAAAAATAATGGTGCATACGATCAAGTTGTAGAAGCTTTACAAAATCATACATGGATAGAGTTTTCAGGAGTAGAACCAAATCCTACTGTTGAAACTATGAATAAAGCTATTGAAATAATAAAAAATGAAAAAATAGATTTTATTTTAGCAGTAGGTGGAGGTTCTGTTATTGATGGCTGTAAATATTTAGCAGCAGCAGCTTTATATAATGGAGATGCATGGGATTTCTTAGATGGTAAAGCAGAAGTTCAACAAGCTATGCCTTTAGGTGTTGTTTTAACTCTTGCAGCAACTGGAAGTGAATCAAACAATCTAGCAGTTGTTTCAAGAAAATCTACAAATGAAAAAAGATTATATTTTTCAAATCATTCTTATCCAAAATTTGCTATTTTAGATGCAAGTTTTATGAATACTTTAAGTGATAGACAATTATCAAACGGTTTAGTTGATGCTTTTACTCATATCTCTGAACAATATTTAACAAAACCAAATACAACATTGGTAAATGATGGATATGCAGAAACACTATATAGAGGTTTAGTAACTCTTGCAAGTACATGGGATGATAGAAGAACTTACACATGGCAAGAAAACTTAATGCACATATGTAACCAAGCATTAAATTTTCAACTAGCTGCAGGCGTTGTTCAAGATTGGTCAACGCACTTAATTGGTCATGAATTAACAGCATTCTATGATTTAGACCATGGAAGATCTTTAACAGTAGTATTACCACATCTTTTAAGAGAAATGATAGATGAAAAAGGTGAAAAAATTGCTCAAATGGGTGAAAATGTTTTTGGAATTAAAGATAACAATGAAGAAGTAATTAAAAAAATTGAAGAGACGTTTCATAGTATTGGTGTTCCTACAAAATTATCAGAATATGAAATTGATGACAAGGTTATAGAAAATGTTCAAAATGCATTTAAATCTCATGGTTACTTAGCAATAGGCGAAAATGGTACTATTACTTTAGATAAAGTAGCAAACATCTTAAATAGATCAATGAACTAATAAAGTAACACTACAAAGGATTGTTACTTCCTTTGTAGTGTTAGATATTAAATTTAGCCTCTTTTGGGGAATATCCAAAATAATTTTTGAAATCTCTACTAAAATGTGATTGATTATCATATCCCAACTCATTGGATACTTGAACAACTTGATAGTTGTACTTTATTAGTAAATCTCTTGCTCTTGTTAATCTTATTTTTTTTATGTATTGCAAAGGTGTTAGTAAAGTAATTCTTTTAAAATGAGAATGAAAAGATGCAACACTCATATCACAAAGCCTTGCTAATGTTTCAATATCGTAAGCTTTGACATAATTATCATGAATAAGCTTTAAAGCATTTGCTATTTTAAATTCATTATTATCTTCTAGAAACATTTTATGTAAGTTTTTTGCATTTTGTCCAATAGAAATATTATACAAAAGTTCTTTAAGTATGCCATATCCCAATATACTTGATTTTTCAGTAGATTCTAAAATGTCTAAAAGATGTTCTGTTGTTTTTTCTATGTCTTTAGTTACCTCATCAGAGAATATAGCAAATTCATTATTTCCATTTTCATCGTAATCTTTATTCTTTAGTTTTTCTATAATACTAAGCATAAGTTCTCTATCTAAAGAGATTAACAAGCATATAAAAGGCTCTTCTTCAGTTGCATATGTTTCACATAACAACGGCAATGTCGCAGGAACAACTAAATAATTTTCACAATCATATGTAAAGCTTTTAGTATTTGCTAAATTGGCTATTTTTTTCCCTTGAAGAACTAATATTAAACAAACATCGTATATTAAAGGGGTGAGAGGTTCATATTTTTTTGTTTTGTAAATTTTTATTTCTTTGATATTAGTTTCGTGTATTCCATCAGACACATTAAATAATTCTCTATTTTGAATAATAGATTTTTTCATAATTCTCCAAATAATAAGCAATTCAAAAAGAATTGCTTATATTTTTAAGCATCCTGCTTTGTGTCAGCTATTTGGATTTCTCTTAAATTCACTCCTTGT
>CAYJFN010000223.1:0-2659 GCA_964369325.1 uncultured Arcobacteraceae bacterium | reverse complement strand
ATGGTAAAACATATGACAAAAGAGCAACTTGATGAAGCGCAAGTTATTGCTCAATCAATCTTTGATAGCTTAAAATAATCTCTCAAATCGTGCAATTTTGCACGGTTAGAAAGCCTTTTAAAACTCTTATTTTAATTTAGGTACAATTTGATATGAAACAAATCGCTATTATTGGAACAACTGCTTCTGGAAAAACAGGCTTAGCACTTGAAATTGCTAATAAAACTGACTCAATTATTCTTTCTCTAGATTCTCTTAGCGTTTATAAACAAATTGATATAGCTTCTGCAAAACCAACTATTGCAGAACGTGGTGATATAGTTCATTTTGGGATAGATGAAGTCTATCCAAGTGAAAGCTTCGATGTTTTAGAGTTTGTACAATGTTATGAAAGAGCAAAAACTTATGCTCAAGAAAATAGCAAAAATTTAATTATAGTTGGAGGTACTAGTTTTTATCTAAAAACTTTAATAGAAGGGATTTCTTTAGGTATTCAAACGCAAGATAAACTTGATATTTCTATTGAAGAAGCTTATGCTGTTTTAAATAAAATTGATCCTATATATATGCAGAAAATAGAAAAAAATGATAGATATAGAGTGGAAAAGGCTTATAATATTTATAAGCAAACAAAGCTCTCTCCTTCACAATATTTTTTAGAAAATCCAAAAAAGCCTTTTGTAAAAAACCTACCTATTTTTGAAATTGTCTGGGAAGTTGAAGATCTTAGAAAAAGAGTTGAACTAAGAACAAAGCAGATGCTAAAAGATGGACTTATAGATGAGGTGATATTTTTAGAAAAAGAGTATTCAAGGCTTCCTAATTGTATGAGTTCTATTGGAATAGTTGAAACTTTACAATATTTAGATGCTAAAATTACAAAAGAACAATTAGTAGAAAAAATATCTACAAATACTGCTCAACTTGCAAAAAGACAAAGAACTTTTAACAAATCTCAATTTAACAACATACAACGTAGAAATATTTTAAGTAGCTTAAATTCAGATATTCTTAAGTATTTCTCGATATAATCCCGAACTAAATTTCAAATACAGATATTTTTTTAAAGGGCAACACCTAGACTTGACCTTTTATGAAAATAATATTTAAGGAAAAATCGTGAAAAAAGAGATTCACCCAGATTACAAAGCATGCGTTGTTACTTGTGCTTGTGGAAATTCATTTGAGACAAAATCAAATGTAGAAACAATGAAAATTGACATTTGTTCAGCTTGTCACCCATTCTTTACTGGAGAGCAAAAAATTGTTGATGCTGCAGGTAGAGTAGAGAAGTTCAAAGCTAAGTATAACTTAAATAAATAATTAGAAGTTGTGCTTACTTTAGTTCCCACTCCTATAGGCAACCTAGAAGATATCTCTTTTAGAACCATTCAAGCTTTGAAGAGTGCGGAACTTTTTTTATGCGAAGATACAAGAGTTACAAAAAAACTTTTAGCACTATTAAGTGATAGATATGGTGAAACTTTTTCTTGCCAAGAGTTTCAATCTTTTCACCACCACAATCAAGACAAGCTTTTAAAAACATTTGATATAAATACTTTTAAAGAAAAAAATATAGTTTATGTAAGCGATGCAGGAATGCCTTGCATTAGTGATCCAGGTGCAACTTTAGTAGAATTTTGTATACAAAATGAGATTGCTTATGATGTATTACCAGGAGCAAATGCAGTTCTAACAGCCTATGCTTTAAGTGGATTTGATTATGCACAGTTTTCTTTCTTTGGTTTTTTACCACACAAAGGGAAAGAGAGACAAAATGCTTTTAACAAAGTTATGCAAAGTGAGTTTGTCGCAATTTTATATGAATCTCCCCATAGACTTTTAAAGCTTTTAGAAGAGCTAAGTTTGTATGATGAAAATAGAACAGTTTTTTTAGTAAAAGAGATTACAAAAAAATTCCAAAAAGGATTTAAAAAAACTTCTAAAGAGCTTTTTGAAGAGTTTAAAAATAGTAACATAAAGGGCGAATGGGTAGTGGTAATAGAACCGTCTGTTCAAGAAAAAGGTGAAAATTTGTCACTAAAGGATATAAAAGAGTTACAAATTCCCCCAAAACAAAAAGCAAAACTTATATCAAAACTTACAGGCAAAAGTGTAAAAGAGGTTTATCAAGAAATTTTAGATACAATCCAGCCATGATAGTATACGGAAAACAAGTAGTATTATATATACTCGAAAAACACCCACAGCTTATAGAGGAAGTACTTTTTTCAAAAGAGTGTGACAAAAAAATATTCTCAAAATTTTTGAAACTTGGCAAAAAAATCATTAAGCTAGATAACAAAAAAGCGCAAGCACTTGCACATGGTGGAAATCATCAAGGATTTTTTCTTAAACTAAAAGAATTCTCGTTTAATAAAATTGATGAGATAAAAAAATTAAATTTCATAATAGTTCTTGATGGATTAACTGATGTTGGAAATATTGGAGCGATTACAAGAACAGCTTACTCGCTAGGAGTAGATGGAATTGTTGCATCAGGGGTTAAATCTTTAAATGAAACAGGCCTTATAAGAACAAGTGCAGGGGCAATGCTTGACTTGCCATTTGCTTTATATCCAAACTCTTTAGATTTGGCAAATGAGTTAAAACAAAGTGGTTTTACACTAATTGGTGCAACTATGGATGGTGTTGATTT
>CAYJFN010000222.1:0-2674 GCA_964369325.1 uncultured Arcobacteraceae bacterium | reverse complement strand
AAAGATTTTAGACTATATAGCTGAAGAGATAAAAGAACTTGTAGATAACAATATTCAAGTAGGTATTGTTATTGGTGGCGGGAATATCATTAGAGGTGTAACTGCTGCAGCTGATGGAGTTATTAAAAGAACAAGTGCAGACTATATGGGAATGTTAGCAACTGTTGTAAACGGTGTTGCTATGCAAGAAGCATTAGAACACAAAGGTCTAAATGCAAGACTGCAAACTGCTATTAAAATGGAACAAATAGCTGAACCGTATATTGTAAGAAGAGCTATTAGACACTTAGAAAAAAACAGAGTAGTTATCTTTAGTGCAGGAACAGGTAATCCATTTTTTACAACTGATACTGCAGCAACTCTAAGAGCTACAGAAATAGACGCATGTATGTTAATAAAAGCTACAAAAGTTGATGGTGTTTATGACAAAGACCCTATGAAATATCCTGATGCTGTAAAATTAGATACAATAAGCTATGATCAAGCGCTAAAAGATCATATCAAAGTAATGGATGATACTGCAATTGCATTAGCAAAAGACAACAAATTACCAATAGTTGTTGCAAATATGAATGAAAAAGGTAACTTATTAAAAATCATCAATGGTGATTTAGATAAGTGTTCAATTGTTAAATAAATTATAAAGAGGTATACATATGAGATTAGAAGAAAGAATGTCAAAAGCATTAGAAAAAGTAAATAATGATAGATATATTTTATCTGTTGCAGTTGGTCAAAGAGCAGATGAGTTAAGCAAAGGGGCTAAGCCACTATTAGAAAAAAATACTCAAAATATGAAATACACAGATATTGCAATTGATGAAATTGCAAGTGGTTTATTAGTAATAGAGAGCATTACTAACAAAAAATAAAAAGGTTTCCCTTTTTATTTTGACTAAATGACTGTATGGAACCATTTTTCAAAAAACTTCAATCAATTAATACAATTGAAAGTGCTTTAGAAGAACTAAAGTCTCAAATTACAATTACTCCTAAATTACAAGAAATTATCAATTTTTGTATAGACGCACATGAAAATCAATACAGAAAAAGTGGTGAACCATATATAGTCCATCCTATTTTAGTTGCTGCAACAGCTGCTAATTTTAGTCAAGATGAAGCAGTAGTTGCATCTGCACTACTACACGATATAGTTGAAGACACTCACTTTACTTTGGATTTTGTTCAAAAATCTTGGGGCGATGACATTGCTCATATAGTTGATGGTCTTACAAAAATTGTAGAGATTAGAGAGCATGAATTAGCCCCTTCAAATAGCACAAATAGTAAGCTTATATCATCTGCATTATCTTTTAGAAAAATGTTAATTGCATCAATTGACGATGTAAGAGTTCTTATTGTAAAACTTTGCGATAGACTTCATAATATGCTAACACTTGATGCACTACCACATGAAAAACAAATAAGAATTGCTGAAGAGACTTTGGTTGTATATGTCCCAATAGCTCACAGGCTTGGTATTTCTTCTATTAAAAATGCTTTAGAAGATTTATCTTTTTTTTATATTTACCCAAAAGAATACCAAAAAATTGATAACTTTGTTAAAGAACATGAACATAAAATTCAACTAACTTTTAATAAGTTTATATCAAACACAACAAATCTTCTAGAAAAAAGCGGTATAGATCCAAGTAAAATAAAAATTATTTCAAGAATAAAACACTACTACTCTATTTATATGAAAATGCAAAGAAAAGGTGTAAATATAGATGAAATCTTAGATTTACTCGCAATTCGTATTTTAGTTCCTGATGAGCTTGATTGTTACAAAGTTCTAGGTATTATGCACTTAGAATATAAACCATTAATAGCAAGATTTAAAGATTATGTTGCAACACCAAAAGAGAATGGTTACCAAACAATTCACACAACTGTATTTTACAACTCAAAAATATATGAAGTCCAAATAAGAACTTTTGATATGCACAAAATTGCAGAGTTTGGAATAGCTGCTCATTGGAAATACAAAGGTGGTTCTGGTCAATCACCAAATCTTAATTGGCTAAAATCATTAGAGTTTTCAAATCAAAATGTAGAAGAGTTTTACAATGAAACAAAAGAGGATTTATACTCTGAAGATATTATTGTTTACTCTCCAAAAGGTGATATTTATACACTTCCAAGAAGCGCCACTGCATATGATTTTGCTTTTGCAGTTCATAGTGATGTTGGAAGTAGTGCAATTGAATGTTTTATCAATAAAGTTAAAAGACCTCTTTTAACAGAATTAAAAAGTTCTGATATTGTAAGTATAAAAACTGCTCCACACCCAATAGCAAGATGCTCTTGGTATGACATGGTAAAAACTAGTCGTGCTAAAAAGCATATAAAATTACTTTGTTCACAACAACAAAAAGTAATTAGTGAACTTTATGGTAAAAATATTATTGATACACTATTTTCAAGATATTCAAAAAATATTACCGATGATTTTGCTTTAAATGCAATATATAAAGTGCCTTATTCTATTGATTATTTAAAAGATGTTAAAAAAAGAATAGAGAAAAAAATATTAAAAACAAAAAGTTTTGTAGCAAGACTTACTTTACTAAATAGCAAACTAAAAGAGTATAAGTTTGACAATGTATTAATATATTCAAATTTTAGTATAAATTCAGTATTATTCGACCATTGCTGTCATCCTAAGTTTGGT
>CAYJFN010000221.1:0-2683 GCA_964369325.1 uncultured Arcobacteraceae bacterium | reverse complement strand
AAAAAACAGTTAGATAAAGATTTATGGATCATTGTAATATTGTCATTACTTTCACTGGGAGTTTATATCGTTTTTAACTCACAAATTATGAATATTGCAAGAGATAATACAGTTTCTATTTTATTGAGAGTTCTGATGTTCGCAGTATTGCAGTTTGGAGTGGCAGGGCTTGGTATAACAACAGTAGCAATAATAAGAAAAGAAAATTTCCGTTCCTATGGATTAAAAAAAGATAGGGCTTTTATATCAATTTTGCTCACTGTTCTTTGTTTTGCTCCATACTTAATATTTTCATTTTCGACTGGATCAATAACAAGTTATCTACCTTTTCAACAAGTAATTACAACTAACGAAGTATTGGCAAGTGGGTTTCCTGTAAATATCTTAGGTATCTTGATTACAGCAATTTCTTGGGGCTTTTTTGAAGGATTTAACTATGTTGTTATCAGTGATAAGGTTAATAGATTGTATCCAAGTAAAAATCAGTGGATTAACTGGGGAGCTATAAGTTGTAGTATTCTGTGTATTTTGATTCACGGAATGGTAGGTGTCACATCTAACGCCCTGATTGAAATGTTTACAATTATTTTCTTTATTTATGGAATGCTAATTGTTAAAGAACGAACTGGCAATGCTTGGGGAAGTGTTTTTGCATTTATCTTCCTTTGGAATGCGTTCAAGTAGTAAAATGAGCACACCACATCCATCATTAAAAAAGTATCAACTACATAAAATCTAACTAATTCCACCACCGAGTTTTATACTTGGTGGTGTTGCTTTCAATACGATATAACCCATCGTTCTCCATCAAAATCCTCGTATTTATCCACCATTACACTCTGCTCAAAGTAGACACCAAGAATTCTTTTAATATCATTTTCATCGGCTCGTTTTGATATAAAACCTTGATCTTTTAGTGATTTTTCAATGCGTGACAAATAGGGGATAGCATCACTTTCTTTTTCGTTCCTAAGCCTAATTATGATTAAAAATTCACGAGCTGTAGCCATAGATACTTGCATTCTGTCAAGATTTGTGCTGTCAAGTGTCAGCAGTTTTCGGATAGCTGGGTTTGATTCTTCGTCCAGTCGCTTTTTCAAAAATGTTTTGTTGTCATCAAAGTTTTCTTTTGAACTAAGACACAGCATTTCGATTTCTGCCATGCCTTTTAGCACTGTCATCAGTGAATATATTCTAGCTGAAACACTACTTTCAGATAAAACACTGATATTTGTCGGCTTAATCATAAAAAACACAAGGTCACCATGTTTTGTTACAATGCTATAATCGGTTATATCTTCAATTCCTAAAAGCTCTCTTGTGGAGCTTTTTTTGTTCTGTTTTTTCAATAAAATCATTCCTTTCGGGGTTATATTTTAAGTTTTTTAGTAACTAATTCGATATTGGGTCAAGCGTCACGCTTGCCAATCATATATTTGTTGCTTTGCAAAAAGAAAGGTGATAACATATTTTATAAAACCTAAAATGCTAACACCCTCGTATTGTATGCTTAAAAATCCGTAAAGCGCAGTAATTACAAGTGGTATGAATATTTCTGTTTGTGCTATGGCAAACACTGAAAAAATCGCCATAACTCCTAATATTGCAACATCTTTTAGTTCCCATAACCACATCATAGGTTTGGATTTTAAATCGCTTGGATATAAAAAATGCATTGTTATTTTTCCTCCATTTCATATTGTTTATTTAAAAAACGAGCGATACCAGTTAGAACAAACTCAACGCATGGAATTGCTACCGAGTTACCAAGTGCTTTGTAACGTGGGCTATCGGCCGCTTTAGGGATATTCGTCCAGTTGTCTGGAAAACCTTGCAAGCGTTCACATTCAAGTGGAGTTAATCGTCTTACTAAATTTCTGCTAACTGATAAATTTTCACTACCACCACCTAAATATCCACCACTTGCTGTGAGTGTTGACACTTCATCACCATAGCCACCGTAACTACTTTGGCCGAATACTTGTGCCTGTGTTATGCACTTATCCGAACTTACATATTGGTTGTTTGGGCCTTTGTCATCAGTCGCACAAATTGCACCGATTTTGTCTTGATATGGTGTTATGAGTAGTTTATCTTGATTGACATAGCAGGTATTAACGCCTTTATGATCTCTGTGCATTAATGCACCAACCACTTGTTGGTAAGGTTCATTGGCAAAAATACTGTGAATATCAGCTGTTGTTAAAGTGTATGAAATATCTTCTTGCACGCCTAATCCATTACCACCATTTTGTGCTTCTCGGTTTATTGTGTTGGCTGCTATGCAGTAGCTTTTTTCTTGCCATAAAGGTGTATTTGTGCCACCTGTCCCATAACTTGCTGTTATAGTTGGTGCTATGTTAAGTGGCCCATTGTATCTGCAATCTTGTGCGTTATTATCGTAAAGCAAGGGTATATTTCCGCCACCACTCCCACCACTGGCAGTTAAGGTTGGTGATAAATTTTCAGCAATTTCAGCATTAGGCTTGGTACTTGCAAGCACAACTGGTAGGTTTCCACACATGTTTGCCCTAAGTGCTCCTACCGTGTTATCTTCAATGCTCATTCGCTCCCCACCTTGGCCGCACAACACTGGAAATTCATTACTTTTCTCTGTTGCTTTTTTCATTTTTATTTTGTTTGACATTATAACTTCAGCTTGTATTTTAAGTGCTGTTTCAAG
>CAYJFN010000220.1:0-2696 GCA_964369325.1 uncultured Arcobacteraceae bacterium | reverse complement strand
TCTTTAGACAAAAAATGTTATGACAAATTTCATTTAAGTGAAGATATTTTAATGGAACACGCTAGTTTAGCAATCACAAAGTTTATTAAAAAAAGATTTGCTAAACAAAGTAGTGTGTTAATTGTTTGTGGAAGTGGAAACAATGGAGCAGACGGGATTACTCTTGCAAGATTACTTTACAAAGATTATGATGTTTGTTTGTATGCTCCTTATGAACTAAAATCACCTATGGCAAAAAGACAGTACGAAAGAGTAAAAGCTTTAGGTTTAACAAAATCAAAAAAAATGCTCTCTTGTGATGTAGTTATAGATTGTATATTTGGAACAGGCTTAAATAAAGATTTAGATGAGTTTAGTGTTAAACTAATTAAAGAATTAAATAGTTTAAATGGTTATAAAATTGCTTGTGATATTCCTTCGGGAATAAATAAAGAAGGCCAAATAAAACAAGTTGCATTTAAAGCTAATACAACTATAACAATGGGGGCTTTAAAAACATCTTTGTTTTCAGATGGTGTAAAAGATTACATTGGCAAAATAAAAATTGCATCGCTAGGAATTAGTAGTGATTTATATGAAAATAAATCAGATATTTTTTTACTAGAATATAAAGATATGAAACTACCATTTAGAAATAAAAAAAATAGTCATAAAGGTGATTTTGGGCATTTAGCAGTTTTTGTAGGAGATAAAAAAGGTGCAGGAATACTTGCTTGTGATGCTGCATTTAATTTTGGGTGTTCTTTAGTTACTGCAATAAATGATGAAAATATAGTATTACCTCACCATATAATGCATTCTAATACAATTGCTCAAAATACAACAGCACTAGCTCTTGGAATGGGATTAGGAAATAAAGTAGATATAAAAAAAATCTTAACTTTAAAACTACCAAAAGTAGTTGATGCAGATTTGTTTTACAATGAAAATATTTTATTAGCACTAAATGAATATAGTGTTTTAACTCCACATCCAAAAGAGTTTTGTTCTTTACTTAAACTGTGTAATTTAGTAAATATAAGTGTAAAAGAACTTCAAGAAAATAGATTTAAATATGCACTAAAATTCTCACAAAAATTCCCTAAAACAGTTTTATATTTAAAAGGTGCGAATTCAATAATTGCATATAATAAAAAGCTTTATATCAACTCATTAGGAAATCAAGTTTTAAGTAAAGGTGGAAGTGGTGATGTTCTTTCAGGACTGATAGCTTCACTACTTGCTCAAGGTTATAAATTATTAGATGCAGCCATAACATCAAGTTTAGCTCATTCAATGGCAGCAAATAACTATAAAAACAACAACTACTCTTTAACTCCACAAGATTTGATTAAAGAGATAAAAAAAATCCAAAGAAATTCAAAGGAAAAATAAAGAAAATCATAGATATTATTTGCAAAAAATTGGAAAATATTGAATAAGGAATAAAAATGAGTGATATATTAAAAATAGGTAAATATGAGTTTAATAGTAGACTAATTGTTGGAAGTGGTAAATATAAAGACTTTCAAACAACAAAAGAAGCAACACTTGCAAGCGGAAGTGAATTAATCACAGTTGCTATTAGAAGAGTAAATATTACAAACCCAAATGAAGAGAATTTATTAGATTATTTTAAAGATACAAATGTAAAACTTTTGCCAAACTCAGCAGGGTGTTTTACCGCAAAAGAAGCAATTACAACTTTTAGACTTATGAGAGAAGCAACTGGAATTGATATAATTAAACTTGAAGTAATAGGAGATGCACAAAAAACACTATATCCAGATGTAATAGAGACAATTATTGCTTGTGAAGAGCTAAAAAAAGATGGCTTTACCATTATGGCATATACAAATGATGACCCAATTATTGCAAAAAGATTAGAAGATGCAGGAGCTGATGCTATTATGCCTTTAGCTGCTCCAATTGGTTCTGGACTTGGTATCCAAAATAGATATAATGTTGCATTTATAAAAGATGCAGTTAGTGTTCCTGTAATTGTAGATGCAGGTGTTGGATGTGCAAGTGATGCAGCTATTGCTATGGAACTTGGTGCAGAAGCTGTTTTAACAAACACTGCAATTGCTTGTGCAACTAATCCAATTGCAATGGCTCAAGCTATGAAGTATGCAGTTATAGCTGGTAGAATAGGATATAAAGCTGGAAGAATTCCTAAAAAACCCTATGCAACAGCAAGTTCACCAGTAGATGGATTGATTCAATTTTAGAAAATTAAGGGATTTTGAAAAATATTTAAAAAATCCCTTGACAATTTAATAAAAACTTTGTATAATTCCGTCCTCTTTTTAAGAGAAATGAGTTCGGGGCGTAGCGCAGTCTGGTTAGCGCACCTGGTTTGGGACCAGGGGGCCGGAGGTTCGAATCCTCTCGCCCCGACCATTTTTAGATGATGGTGGGTATAGCTCAGTTGGTTAGAGCATCGGGTTGTGGTTCCGAGGGTCGTGGGTTCGAGCCCCATTATCCACCCCATTATTTTATTAAGCGTCCTTAGCTCAGCTGGATAGAGCAACGCCCTTCTAAGGCGTAGGTCAAAGGTTCGAATCCTTTAGGGCGTACCACTTTTTGTTTTAGCACTACCAAGCTAAATCTTTTTTTGTATAAAAATCTTGCGGATGTGGTGAAATTGGTAGACACGCCAGACTTAGGATCTGGTGCCTCGCGGTGTGGAGGTTCGAGTCCTCTCATCCGCACCA
>CAYJFN010000219.1:0-2699 GCA_964369325.1 uncultured Arcobacteraceae bacterium | reverse complement strand
AAGCGTAGGATTACTTACAATATATGATATGGTAAAAGCAATTGATAAATCAATGATTATTTCTGAAGTTCAACTAGAGAAAAAAAGTGGCGGAAAAAGTGGAGAGTTTATAAGATGATAGATATATCAAAGTGTGAATGCAAACTAGAACTTGATTATCCTTGTTCATGGGAATACAAACTTATTGGTTATTCTCATGAAGATATAAAAAAAGGAGTAAAAGATGTTTTACTTGAAAGAGAATATACATTAGAACCCTCTAAGGCAAGTAAAAAAGGCAAATTTTTAAGCTTCAATGTAAAAACAATTGTTCATAATGAGGACGATAGAGTGACGATTTACGAACTTTTTGGAAAACATGAGCTAATTAAAATGGTTTTATAAGAAATAATTTTGTAAAATCTTCTCATGGACAGAAGAAACTTTTTAAAAATAGCAGCATGCACTACCTTTATAAGCGCAATTGACAATCCTTTATTCTCTAAAGAGATTGTCGAAGGAAAAGATGATTTATACACAGTTGATTCTTTAATAACATCAAATAGTACACTAGAAAAAGATGTTTTTTTGGATTTAAAATACCATCAAAGTTTCTATAGCGTGGTAAAAAAACTTAATTTGGTGCAAAGACATGTAGGATATGGTAACTACAATGTTTTATCATTTGATGAAGCAATTTATGCAGCTAAAATTTCTAATAAAATCAAAGCCTTCACAAAAGAAGAAATAGATTTTATGGAGTATATTTTTTATAACAATCCAAATGAACATGGCTTTTATGGTGAAAAAACTTGTAATAGTATAACAGAAGAAATCGATAAAAAAAACATCTACAAAGTCCCTTATTCAGGTCATTATTTATTTAAAGATAAAAGCTTAGAAACTTATAATAATATGGTTAAAGATATTGGAGATAGTATTATTTTAACTTCAGGTGTACGAAGCGTAATGAAACAAATGAAACTGTTTTTAGATAAATTAAATAGAACAGACCTTAATATTAGTGAAGCTTCTATTTCATTAGCTCCACCTGCATATTCTTTTCATTCAACTGGCGATTTTGACATAGGTAAACGTGGTTTTGGATATGACAACTTTACTGAAAAGTTCGCCACTACTAAAGAATTTGAAAAAATGACAAAACTTACCTATGTTGATATAAGATATACTGTAAACAACAAAGATGGAGTAAGATATGAGCCTTGGCATGTTACGCTTGTTTAAGGTAGTTCTTTTTTTCTTACTTATTCAAAACTTATATGCAAATGTAAAAAACATTGAATTTGATTTAATTAAAAAAGGGTATCAAGATGACAATACCCTGCTTATAATAGGTGGAATTCAAGGAGATGAACCGGGTGGCTTTATGGCTGCTTCTCTAATTTCAACTCATTATACAATCAAAAAAGGCTCTGTTTGGGTAGTTCCAAATCTTAACTTTTATTCAATTATTAAAAGAGGTCGTGGTTATTTTGGCGATATGAATAGAAAGTTTGCTTCTATTCAGCCAAGTGACCCTGATTATAAAGAAGTGCAACGTGTAAAAGAGTACATCTCTAATGAAAACGTCAAAATTGTATTGAATCTACATGATGGTAGCGGGTTTTATAGAAAAACCTATATAGATAAACTTCACTCACCTTATAGATGGGGACAAAGCACAATAATAGATCAAGCAACACTAAATATACCAAAATATGGGAATCTTCAAGAAATAGCTACCAAAGTATGTAATGGAGTAAATAAAAATTTAATAACAAAAGAACATATTTATAATGTAAGAAATACTCAAACAAAAAATGGCAACAAAGAAATGTCTAAAACTTTGACTTACTATGCTATAAACCAAGGGAAAGCTGCATTTGGGAATGAAGCAAGTAAAGAGTTTCCAGTATATAAAAGAGCATACTACCATATTCTGGCACTTGAAGAATATATGAAAATCATGGGAATAGAGTTTGAAAGAAATTTTGAGCTCTCCTTAGATGGTGTTAAAGAAGCATTATATGGGGATATTTATATATCTTTATATGATGAAAAAATAAAACTCCCATTAAGTGAAGTTAGACCAAGACTAAACTATTTTCCAATAAAAAAAGATGGTACTATCAACTTCATTCCAAGCAATCCTTTGATGACTATAGTTAAAAATGATAAAGAATATGCAATTCACTATGGCAATGTAAGACTAGTTAGACTTCATCCTGACTATTTTGAAATGGATAATGCAAAAGAAAAAATAAAATTAGAAGTAGATGGTCTTAAAAAAGAGATAAATTTTGGCGACACTATAGCTGTTAATAGTAATTTTATTGTTTATGATGAAAATAATAACTATCGTGTAAATGTTATTGGATATACAAATAAAAATCAAAAAAATGAATCAAATATAAAAATACATAAAAAAGAAATCAATAAACAATATTCTATTGACAAAACAGGAAAAATATACAGAGTTGAATTTTATAAAGAAGATAAATTTGTAGGTATGATTCTTGTAGATTTTAATAAAAATACTGCCATTGCTAAAAATAAATCTAGCCAGACAAAAAATACTACATCAAATATAATGTAGTATTAAGCTATTACTAACTCTTTTTTGATTTTCTCTTGGTTTAGTTTTTTGCATACAGCTTTGTATAACTCATCAACTCTTTGAATATCTGCATTGATATCTTTTGCTATTTCCTCTTTTGAAA
>CAYJFN010000218.1:0-2709 GCA_964369325.1 uncultured Arcobacteraceae bacterium | reverse complement strand
TTCTTATAACTGTTTCTAAAATCTCTAAAGCTTGTTCTCCATAATCAGGTTGAGATACAAGTAAGTTATCAATATCTACTCCAAGGTTTTTTGCATATACAGTATCTAGTGCGTGTTCAGCATCAATAAATGCGCATACTCCTCCAGCTTTTTGAGCTTCTGCAATTGCATGAAGTGTTAAAGTTGTTTTTCCTGAACTTTCTGGCCCATAAATCTCAATCACTCTTCCTTTTGGAAGTCCCCCTATTCCAAGTGCTACATCAAGACCAAGAGAACCTGTACTAATTGCTTCAATAGGCTCAATTGTTTTATCTCCCAATCTAATAAGAGTACCCTTTCCAAATGCTTTGTCTATTTGTTTTATTGCTAATTCCAGTGATTTTTTTTGATTTTCATCCATCTTTTAATCCTTAATTATGTTTTTATTTTGATATTCTATCAGAATTTTTTTTGTAGTATATTTTTTATTGCAAATTGCAATATTAATCTTCTTTTTTAGACTCTTCTATTTTTTGAATCTCTTCTATTGTCTTTATATGGGCATTTACACGTTTTCTCATTGTGTGTTGTTTTATATGTTTAGCAAGAATTTTTGTATATTTTTTGTAATTTCTTGAATTTACTTCAAAAGTTGCCAATTTTTTTTGAATTTTAATGATATCAGGCGGAATTGAACCATTATTATTCATGTTTTTAATCCTTTAAAAAAATAATGACACATATCGTATCTAAAAAATTATATTTAAACAATATATTTGGTATTATATACGAAACAAACTTATAACCATAAAGGAAATTGATGTTTAATGGCAAAAGTATTCTAATAACAGGAGGAACAGGTAGTTTTGGCAAGAAATTTACAAAACTTTTACTTCAAAACTACACTCCTAGCAAAATCATTATTTATAGCAGAGACGAACTTAAACAGTATGAGATGGCTCAAGAGTTTACAGATAAATGTATGAGATTCTTTATTGGTGATGTAAGAGACAAAGATAGGCTAATAAAAGCTATGAAAGATGTAGATTTTGTTATTCATGCGGCCGCACTTAAACATGTTCCAATAGCAGAATATAATCCAATGGAGTGCATCAAAACAAATATTCACGGTGCTTCTAATGTAATTGATGCAGCACTTTTAAACAATGTAGAAAAAGTAATTGCTCTTTCAACTGATAAAGCTGCAAATCCTGTTAATTTATATGGTGCAACAAAACTTGCTAGCGATAAACTTTTTGTAGCAGCAAACAATTTAGTAGGAACTTCAAATACTCAATTTTCAGTTGTAAGATATGGCAATGTAATTGGAAGTCGTGGTTCTGTTATTCCATATTTTAAAAAACTAATTGAAAGAAAAGAAAAAGCTTTACCAATAACAGATGAAAAAATGACACGATTTTTAATCACGCTTGAGCAAGGAGTAAACTTTGTACTTAAAAATTTTGAAAGGATGCAAGGTGGAGAAATTTTCGTGCCTAAAATTCCATCAATTAAAATTGTAGATTTAGCGACATTTTTAGCTCCAAATTTAAAACAAGAAACTATTGGTATTAGACCTGGAGAAAAACTTCATGAGATTATGTGTCCTGCAGATGATTCTCACTTAACTTATGAGTTTAAAGACCATTTTGTAATAACTCCTACTATAACTTTCACTCAAAAAAGAAACTATCAAACGAATCCTTTAAATGAGATTGGAGAGAAAGTAGAACAAGGCTTTGAGTACAACTCTGGGAACAATAGCTGGTGGCTACAAAAAGATGAATTTTTAAAACTAATTGAAGAGTAAGAATGAATTTTATTCCTTATGGTAAACAATATATTGATGAAGACGATATAAATGAAGTCATAAAGACTTTAAAATCAGACTTTTTAACAACAGGTCCAAAAGTACAAGAGTTTGAAAGAGAAATTGCAATATATTGTGGCGCAAAATATTGTGTAGCAGTATCAAATGGAACAGCTGCCCTACATTTAGCCTCGCTTGTTTTGCTAAATGAAAATGATAAAGTTATAACTACTCCAAACTCATTTTTGGCAACAGCAAACTCAATTGTTTATGTAAAAGCAAAGCCAATTTTTGTGGATATTTGTAAAGATGGGAATATTGATTTAAATATTTGTGAAAAGTTATTAAAAAAAGACTGTTCTATAAAAGCACTTTATGTTGTTCATTTTTCTGGAAATCCTGCAAATCAAGAGAAACTAAAATATCTAAAAGAAACATATCAAATTAAGATTTTAGAAGATTGTGCTCACTCTTTAGGAGCTAGTTTTGATAATATAAAAGCAGGAAATTGTTTAAATAGTGATTGTTCTATTTTGTCTTTTCACCCTGTAAAGCATTTAACAACGGGTGAAGGTGGAGCTATTACAACCAATAGTAAAGAAATATATGAAAAACTTTTGCTTTTAAGAAATCATGGAATGAAAGCAAACCCTGATATTGCACCTTGGCATTATGATATGAATGAACTTGGGTTTAACTATAGACTTACAGATATAGCTTGTGCACTTGGTTTATCACAACTAAAAAAACTTGATAATTTTGTAAAAAGAAGACAAGAGTTAGCTTTACAATATGATGAATATTTTAAAACTTTTGATGGAATAGAGCCACTATACCCATTCACTTTAAACTCATCATACCATTTGTATGTTGTAAAAGTAGATTTTGAAAAATTTTTACTATCAAAAAAAGAGTTTGTG
>CAYJFN010000217.1:0-2763 GCA_964369325.1 uncultured Arcobacteraceae bacterium | reverse complement strand
ACATTTTATTAAAAACTGGAATTTCATCAATACAAGGTGGACACCAAGTTGCAAAGAAATTAACTAATACAACTTTTCCATTTAAATCTTTTGAAACCATTATATTGTTTGAAAAACTTAATTCAAACTCTTTTCCTTGCATTGTTTTTAAAACAACCTTTTGATTCTCTTTTTTCACTTCTTGCACAGGTTCTTTTTTAATAACTTGTGCTTGTTTAGTTTCGCTTTCACCGCACCCTACGAAAAAAACTACTGATATTATAAGTGTAAGTAAAATATATGCTTTCTTCATTAACATTCCTTTATTTTGCAAGTTCTTCTTCAACTAAATTATTTAATGCTGAATAAGACAATGATTCTAGTGCTCTTCCATTAACAAAAATTGATGGAGTACCAGTAAGCTTTAATGTTTTTGCATCTTCCATATCTGTTTGAATAATTTCATTAAACTTTGGATCATTCATATCTTGTCTTAGCTTATCAACATTCAAACCAGGCACTTGAACAATATAATTCCAAATAAGGTGTGGTTTTGGGTTTTTATAATTTCCCCAAACTGTTTGAGAAGCTAGAACAACTTTTAATGTTTCATCATATAAATTTTGTTTTCTTGATGCTTCTAATATTTTAACAATATTTTGTGCATTTGATCTACTAACCATATATCTCATAACTACTTGTATGTCTTCTCCATAGTCACTTAATACTTTTTTCACCATAGGATAAATTGATGCACAAGCACTACACTCTGGGTCAAAAAACTCAACTACTGTAACATTGCTTTTATTTTTCCCATATACAAAAGAATAATCTCTTACATATGGAGCAGATGCTGTATTTACATTTTTTAAAGACTCTTGCATTTGTTTTGATTCGTTTGATTTATATACATATGCACCTATTAAAAAAACTACAATAATAGCTAATGCAACTACAACCACATTTTTATTTTTCATTTAGTTCACTTCCTTTTTTTCCTAAAAGTAATAATATAAATATAGCAACAAATCCAATTAATGATAATAATGGAATATTAACAAAACCAAACCAATTGATGTACTCAGTTGAACAAGCAACTCCTTGAGCACAAGGTGAAAGTTCTTCAGGAATGATTCCCACCATAATTAAATTGTGATAAAAAGCACTTCCTAGTCCAATAATTACTAGTGGAAAAGCATATTTAAACACAGCATTATCTGGATAAAGAAGATTAATTAAAAATATAAATACCAATGGGTACATAAATATTCTTTGATACCAGCAAAGTGAGCAAGGAATGAATTGCATTACATCACTAAAAAATAGACTCCCCAAAGTCGAAACTAAAGCTACACAAAAAGCTAGTGTAACTGCTGTTGTTTGTTTCATAATAAACCTTTTAAATTTAAATTTTGCGTATTATAGCAAATTAACTGTGTAATTTTTGTGAAAACTAATATTTATTTTATGTCTTTTTATTTGCACTTAAAAATATATACTCTTTGCCTGTAAGTAGTACATGAAATTTTTTTTGCTGAAGATATTTTTTGCAAAAATAAATGTCCTTTATTAGCAATGTCATCTCACTGAAATTATAATTTGGCATTTTAGCTCCATATACCATTTCACCGTCTATCCATCTACAATTTGGAAAACCTAAAATTAATGAACCTTCTTTTTGCAAATAGTTTTGAACTAAATTCATAAATGTTAGTTTAAAATCTATATTAGAGCTTTGTAATGTTCCAATAGAAATAATCAAATCAAATTTACCTAAATTCAACTCTTCTAATCTATTTATATCATGTGCAAAAAATTTAAAATTTTCTTTGTTTTCAAACTTTTTATTAGCTTCATTTATAGCACTTTTACAATAATCTATTCCAACAAACTCTATATTTTTTGTACAAAAAACTTCATCTATGATTTCAAATTCATCCGCTTTATTTATGCCTAAGTTTAAAACTCTATATTTTTTCTCAAGTTTTATATGTCTTAATGCTTTTATATATGAAACTACAAATGAAGGTTCTTTGTTTTTATTTATTGTTGCAAAAACTGAGTCTTTTCCATATTTTTCTCGATTATTTTCTAAACTTGTATGAAAACTATTTGATGTATCTAATTTTTTAAAACCTATTTTGACTATATTATTTTCTAAAATTATTGGTGTAGTCATTTTGCAAAACAAAATTTCACAAAGATTTACAAGAGCTTTGTACCCACCAAATACACTTTTTATTTCATCTGGGTTTAAAATTGAAAAATAATAAATTTCATTTGGGCTTAATTTTTTTATTTCTTTGTCTAAAATAGTATATATTTCGTAAATTGTTTCGCTTTTAAAATAATGCATTAAGATTAATTTTCTTCTTTTAACTTTTAATGCCTTTTGTTGCAATAATTTCCATATAAAAATCTTGGCAATTATCATTAAATGCTTCATCGATATATTTTGTAATATCTAAAAAATCAATGTCTTTTGGCTCTTCTTCGCCTTTTGCAAATTTGCACTCAAACTTCCAAAAGTCTACTCCTTCTGGAAGTTCTTTTCTTTTTTCTCTTTTTATATATTTTCTAATTTCATATTTTATAGAATCTAATTGTCTTTCAGCAGTTTTATTTGGAACATTAAAACTAAATCTTTTTTTCATTGTTTGCCTTTTTCTTTAATTTACGTAATATACTAAATTTTTCAATTTATTCTACTTAAATTGATTTTCTTAATCTTAATTTAATTTTAAGAAATGTACAATATAAAAAACAATAGGAGTTCACTATGCA
>CAYJFN010000216.1:0-2783 GCA_964369325.1 uncultured Arcobacteraceae bacterium | reverse complement strand
GCTTCTTTATCATCTATAAATCCAGCATTCAAATCAGCATCAATAGCCATTTGTTTTCCTGGCATTGAGTCAAGTGTAAATCTTGCAGTTACTTCTGCAACCCTTGTTGCTCCTTTTGTAACAACCATAAAATTAATTAAAACAAGAATTATAAATACGATTATTCCAATAACCATATTTCCACCAACAACAAACTCACCAAATGCAGAGATAATAGAGCTCACTGCATCTGGTCCATTGTGACCTTCCCCTAAAATTGATCTTGTAGTTGCAATATTAAGCGCAAGTCTAAAAAGTGCTAATATTAAAATAAGCGTTGGAAAGGTTGTTAAGTCTGATGGCTTTTGAATATAAAGCGAAATTAGTAACACTAAAAGTGCTAAACTTAAGGATATAATCAAAAAGAAATCTAACAAAAGCTTTGGAAGTGGAACTATGATAATCATAAGTATCGCTACAAACAAAGCAACAGTTATTATATCTTTTGAGAATATCCTTTTTAAATAGTTCATACAGTTTTAAATATCTTTTATCTTAAGAAATTAACTAAATTTAAATCATATAGCCTGTTTATACTTGAGTATAATGCGCTATAAGTTATTTCTAATTGCTTAGCCTCTAAAGTAACTTTTGTCAAATCTGCTTTGTTATTTTCTATAAATAAAACATCAAAGTTTGTAATTTGAGCAGAAACGCTAAAACTAGCATCATCAATAATTTTATTTCTTGAACCAACTTCAGAGTGAGCAATATTAACTGCATCAAAAGCAGAACTTACTTTTTCGAGCATACTACTTACAATAGCATTTTGCTCTGTTTCACTAAGTGGTGTTATTCCATCATTTGGATCAACTCCTTTAAGTGCAGATATAATAATATCTAAATCATCAAAAAATGAATGTTTTGATTCCATAATTAAAGATGCATCAGTGATATTATCAGTTGTATAAGTATCACCAGTTAAAGTAACATTTAAAGTCTCACCAGTTAAGTTGCCGTATTGGTCATATTGTCTAATAGCCAATGGTTCTGTTGCAGGTTGACTAGCAGTAAAAGAAGTTACACTATTTCCAGCACCATCTTTAAAAGATGAAGACAACTCATCTTTAAACTGATACCCTCCAGCAACTTTTTCAATCTGTATTGAACCACCAGCACCATCTTCAAGTGTTGAAGTTAGTTTATTTAATGTCCATGTTGTACCATTGTTATCTGTAATAGTATCTGTATCAAAAAAATCAAGTCGCTCACCTACTCCACTTGTTTCTGCAAAGTCCCAAGTGTTTCCATTTTGATCAACTACTCTTTCATTTGCAGTAAATGTAAGTGCTTGTCCTAAAATTGCAGTAGAAGTTGAATACATAAAAGCATCAAATCCAGTTGTGCCTCTATCTCTGTAACTTCCTTCATCTACAGGAACTTGTTTTAAAACATTATCTCCAACATAAGTAACTTTTCCATTTTCATCCATTACAAATGGTTGAACAGTAGAGTTGGATCCTGCGAAAATATACTCATTGTTTATTTCTGTATTTGCCCAATCTAAAAGATTTTCTTTTATTGCCTCAAATGCAGTTGCAATAGCTAGTTTATCACTTTGTGCCATACCTGCATTAAGTGATTTTAGCATATCTGCTTTTATATTATCAAGCTCTAATTTCACATTTGCAAGAACTGAATCTGTTGTATCACTTATTGCTTGAGAATGTGTTATTTGTTCTTGAATACCAGTATAAATTCTAATTTTGTCTTCTAAATACAATCCTTGAGAAAAAACATCTGTGTCATCACTACCATGTTGCAAAAGATTTCCTGTACTTTGCTGGTAAGTGATTCTCTCATTTTCTTTATTTAGGTTGTTTAGATAATATAACATTTGGTCGCTAAGATTAATCATTTGTTATCTCCTTAAACATACTGTTTATTTGTTCAAAATCGTATTGATCTTGCATTCCTTGGGTTAAAAACCCTCTGATTTTCTCTTTACTAGCAAGTGCTTTATCCAGCTCTTTATCCATACCAGCTTTATAAGCACCTACTCTTACTAATATCTCATTCTCTTTTATAAGTGATAATACCCTTTTTAACTTTAAAAATCCATTATAATGCTCTTTTGTTACAACTTTGTCCATAACCCTTGAGGCAGATTTTAGTATATCAATTGGAGGATAAAATCCTTGTTCAGTAAGCTCCCTTGTTAAAACAATATGCCCATCTAAAATTGACCTACTTTGGTCTGCAATTGGGTCATTCATATCATCACCATCAACTAAAACTGTGAAAAATGCTGTAATAGAACCTTTTTGGTTGTTTCCAGCTCTCTCCATAAGTTGTGGCAATAATGCAAAAACAGATGGTGGATATCCCCTACTTACTGGTGGCTCGCCTGTACTTAAACCTATTTCTCTTTGAGCCATTGCAAATCTAGTAACTGAATCCATCATTAGTAGTACATCATGCCCTTTATCTCTAAAAAACTCTGCAATTGCCATTGCTGTAAATGCACCATACTTTCTCATTAAAGCAGATTCATCACTAGTTGCAGCTACTATAATTGTGTTTTCTAGATTATTATCTAAATTGTAGTGAATAAACTCAGGAATTTCCCTACCCCTTTCACCTATTAGTGCTACAACTTTTATTTGAGCTTCACTCCCTTTTACAATCATTCCCATCAAAGTTGATTTTCCAACTCCACTTCCTGCAAAAATACCTATTTTCTGTCCTTTTCCAGAAGTTAGCATTGAATCAATTGCCTTAACTCCTGTTGAAAATCTTTGGTC
>CAYJFN010000215.1:0-2817 GCA_964369325.1 uncultured Arcobacteraceae bacterium | reverse complement strand
GTTGGAATATTTTTAGGGATAACTTATGGTGCTGGTATTTTAATAAAAGAGTCCGAAAGTGGAAGAATGAGTAAAAATGATATCTTTTTTATTGGTACTTTTCTAATAATTTGCCACTCTATTATTGAAGATACTTTGCTATTCATAATTTTTGGAGCTGATGTGACAATAATTATAGCTATAAGAGCTATTGCTGCAATTATTATTTCTTACATTTTTTTATTTTTTTATATGAAAAAAAATTCAATTTCCAAAAAAACAACAGCATCTTAATCTAAGTTTTGATAAGATTCGCACCATGATAAAAACACTAATTTTAAGCACAATTATTTTATTAAGTTTTACTGGATGTATTGTTGGAGATGTAGTAGCACTTCCTTTTAGGGTCACTGGTGCAGTAGTAAACACCATAACTCCTGATGTAGTAGGTGATTCTATTTCTGGTGCAGGTGATGCTATTGATACTGTTATTCCTTTTTAAATAAAAATAAAATTATAATACTTTAGGTGTAGAAAAAGAAGTAATTTCCTCAAACTCTTTTTCTTTTCCATGTGCTAAAGAAAATTTTCTAATATAGTTGTTTTCTGCTACTTCTATAGCTTCTGCTTGAAAATGGATTGGCTCTAACTTTAACTTTGTTACTCCTACTTCTCTTGCTTCTAAAATAATCTCTTCTAAAGCTTGTTTTAACCCAACTTTTTCTATGCGAGCAACTCTTTTTTCTCTTATATGTGAGTTTTGATAATCTTGCGAATCCATATCTTTACAAACACTTTTTAAAACAGTTATATAACTTGCACTCTTTTTTACAGATAACAAGAACTTATACATCAAAATACCTATTACTAAAGCAACGATTACAACTAAAATTTCCATATTCTCTCCATTAAATAACAAAGATTTTAATATATATCAACTAAATATGTTATAAACTCTTATTAAATAATGCCATCATCTATACTTTGAATTTTAACTGTTACAGTCTCATCTTCATTTATATTATATATATACACATCAAAAACTCCTCCGTCTATCGTTTCAGATGTTTTTTCTTTCCATTCATCACTAAATTCCACTTTTTTTTCTAATTCTAGCCCAGTTATTTTTATTTCATTATTACTATCTGTCATTTTTAAGATATCACTAATAGAAAGTGAAAGTTTATCACCTACATATTCACTTAAATCTAATTCTTCTATATTTTTAATTTTATCTATAAAGTTAGAAATATTAATATCTTCTGATTTTGTATCTGCAGAATTTATTAACTCTAATACATCATATCCACTTCCACCATCTATTAATGTATCTGTAATATCTGCAATAATTATATCATCTCCACTTCCCGCGTATGTAGTATCACTTCCTTCTCCACCATTGAGAATATCATTTCCACTTCCTCCATAAATAGTGTCATCTCCTGAACCACCTCTTAATCCATCGTTTCCTGCACCGCCATAAATAGTATCATTTCCACTTCCACCATAGATTAAATCCGTTCCACCTTCACCATAAATAATATCATCTCCTCCACCTGCATGTGCTATATCTACTCCTGGCTTACTTAAGCCACTTATTTGTGTATTTAAAGCAACGTCTTCATTCTTTACATCCTGTAGAACTGAACCATCATCACCATTCATAAAAACATCAAGTGCATTTTGTGAATTTTGCTCTAATACCTTTTGTTCTTTATCTGAATCAGAAGAGTGACTTTCTCCAAGTAAAATAGTATCATTACCTGCACCTAGTAATACTTCATCATTTCCTGCTCCAACATCAACTAATACATCTTCTCCAACAAGTACACTATTAGTTCCTGATATTCCACTTCCAGCTGTATGATAATATCTTTGTTCAGCTCCTATTGGTGCTCCATTTTGTTGAAAGCCTTTATTCTCAGCAACTTGAATATCGCTTGAACCAAAAGTTATAATTTTTACAGTATCATTATAATTACCTGTATTTATCTCAACAACTATATCACTTGGTGCATCATCATAATCTGTATCTTCAATTGGTGGTATTGGTGGAGTAACTTCATCATTTTTACCACTCGCTGTAATAGTTAAAGAGCTTGAGTTTTGGCTTCCATCACTGTCTTTTACAGTATAACTAAATTCAAAACTTTCACTACCTTCTAAAGCATTGTCTTTATGTTCAAATGTATATGAACCATTTGGGTTAACTGTTAAAGTTCCTTTATTTGGATTATTAAGAGTAATAACTCCAGTTGATTCATTTGTAGAAGAAGTCCAACCCTCTTGAGTAATTGTTACATCTGTAACTATTAAATCTTCATCTACACTTGAATCATTATCAAGTATATTTCCTTCTATAGTTTCATTTTCAAGAACTAAATTTGTATCTTCTTTTGCAGTTACTCCATCATCTTCTACTATTACTTTTAGTGTTGCGCTATCTGTTTGTCCATTTGTATCTTTTACAGATATTTCTAAATCAAATTCATTAGTTGAATTATGATTTATATTACTATCTAAAGTAATAGTATAATCAACTTTATATCCATCTGGTGTTTTACTAATAGTAATATTTGAAATAGTAAATCCATCTTGAGAGATAGTTTTATTAAATTCTATATTTACATCTATTTCTTGACCAGCTATTGTAATACTATCTAATTCTTCTACTTCAGTAATAGTAAAAAACTTATCATAAGAAGCACCTTCTTCTTTTGCTTCACTACCATTTGTTAAATGTGCTTCATCTAAAGTGATATTATCTATATTTTTAATTGAAGGAGGAGTTGGAACTTCTGGTTTTGGAACTGTTGGAACTTCTGGTTGGGGTTGGGG
>CAYJFN010000214.1:0-2820 GCA_964369325.1 uncultured Arcobacteraceae bacterium | reverse complement strand
AATGGGTGCAAATTTAGATAACGAAATTTTTGATACTAAAAAAGAGGATAAAAAAGGAGTTCAACCAGAACAAATAGTGCCAAAAAAAGAGCATCAATTAGTCTTTACGTATGAAAAAAGAAAAGGAAAACCTGTTACTTTAGTTGGAAGATTTTACTGTGAAGAAACACTTAAAAAAGAGGTACTTACACTATTAAAGAAAAAACTTGCTTGTGGTGGAGCTATAAAAGAAGAGTGGCTAGAGTTTCAAGGTGATGTAAAGGATAAAATAAAAATAATATTAGAACCATTAGGGTGGAAATTTAGAAAATAACGTATAAGATATTTTTATTTTAAGTAATTTTAAATAATAAATAAGTACAATGCCAGACCAATATAATAAGGAGATATAATGAAAAAAGTATTAGTAAGCGCAGCGGCAGCTTTATTTTTAAGTACAGCAGCAATGGCAACAGTAAACAATCAAACTGGATGTGGATTAGGTTCTCAGTTAATCAAAGATGATAGTTCAGCAGTAATGTTAGCATTACAAGCAACTACAAATGGAACATCTGCTAACCAAACTTTTGGTATTACTTCTGGAACTTCTGGATGTAAAAAAACTAAATTTGTTATGAATGATAGAGCTCAAGAGTTTGTTGCATCAAACATGGATACTCTTTCAAAAGAGATTGCAAGAGGTTATGGAGAGTCAATTGACACTTTAGCTGAATTATTAGAGGTTGAAGATAAAGCAACTTTTGCTTCAAACTTACAAGCAAACTATAACAGCATTTATACATCTGCAAATGTAGAAAATGCAGAAGTATTAGATAATATCGCTTCTATGTAATTTTAACAAGTCAGTTTAACTGACTTGTTTACTGAACTCATTATGAAAACAATCAAATATAAATATATAATACTATTTTTATTTACAGCTACTTGTTCATTATTTTCAAATCAAATCAAAATTTACCAAGACAAAGCAGAAAAGCTTGAATTACATAAGGATAGATATTGGCAATTATTACTTCATATGCCAAATGAAATTAGTGAAATAGATGATAGTAAGTTTTTTATATCTAAAAATGGAAAATATAACGCAAAAGATGAGCTAGATGAAACAATAAAAGCATTGTTAAATGAAACTGACTTTGGCGATGAATCGTTTGCTTGTAGATTCCCTGCAAGAAAAGAGTGGCTCAAAAAAAATTTAGATATAAAAGAGTTACCTAGTGTAAACTGTAAAGAATTTGATAAAATTATAAAAAGACTTGACCCTCAGTCTGCTACACTTGTATTTTCATCTGCACATATAAATTCACCTGCGTCTATGTTTGGTCATACCCTCTTAAGAATAAACTCCTCATATGATTCTAGGTTATTATCTTATGCGGTTAATTATGCAGCATCAGTAGACCAAGATACTGAGAATGGAATGCTGTTTGCTATAAAAGGATTAGTTGGAGGATACCAGGGAAGATATTCATTACTTCCGTATTATGATAAATTAAAAGAGTATACAAATACAGAACAAAGAGATATATGGGAATATGACTTAAATTTAAATAAAGATGAAGTTATGCAAATGGTTCGGCATATTTGGGAATTAAATGATATATACTCAGATTACTATTTTTTTGATGAAAATTGTTCTTACAATATTTTATGGCTTTTAGAAGTAGCTAGAAGTAGCGCAAGACTAAGAGATGATTTTTTATATCATGTAAATCCACCAGAAACAATTTTTACTATAGAAAAAGAGAATTTAATAGATAAAATAAACTATAGACCATCTAAAAGAACTATTCTTCTTGAATATGAAGACCTTTTAAATAAAAAAGAAAAAGAGATTGCAAAATCATTAGCACTTGGTAAGTTGGAACTAGAAGATATAGGTGATAAAAAAGATTACAATATAAAATTGCTTTTAGAAGCTGCTATAGAGTTATCAGAATACTATTATATAGAGAATATCGTGAAGCAAGAAGATTATCTAAAAATTTTCCACAAACTTTCATCTGCAAGGTCAAAACTAGGAATAGGGCAAAAAATAAACATAAAGCAACCCTCTAATCCAAACAAAGGGCATAACACTGCTAGAATAACATTACAAAATGAATATAAAAATCATAAAAATTCTCAGCTAATTGGTATTCGTCCAGCTTATCATGATATAGAAGATAATGATACAGGTTTTTTACAAGGTACACAAATAGAATTTTTAAATGTTTTGTTTAGATATGAAGATAAAAAATTTGACTTGGAAGAATTAAAACTTTTAACTATAGCATCTTATGCTGAAAGAAGTGAATTTTTTAAACCTTATTCTTGGAAAGCAAATTTTGCTTGGAATAAAGAATACTTAAATGAAGAGAGATATTTTACTGCAAGTGTGGGTGCAGGATATACTTGGTCAAATCCTTTGGGATATAACTATTTTTTAGTAGAGCCTATTTTATATGCTGCTTCGAGGCCAATCATTGGTTTAGGGGCAACGGCAGGTGCTACACTTTATGAAGGTCAAAAATTAAAAACAAATTTAGATTTTTCTCAAAAATTTTATGACAACGGAGAAAAACAATTTGCTGCTAGAATTACACAAAGTTGGCAAATAGAAAGAAATATTGCATTACAATTAAAATATGACTATATCCAAAGATTGCAAAAAGATAGTAATGGAGTAAAGCTTGTATTAAACTATTTTTTTTAATTCTATTTATCATATAATTAGAAAAACTAATTAAAGAAATAAAATGAAAAATATATTTTATGAAGTAAATTCTTTAGACAAAAAATGTTATGACAAATTTCATTTAAGTGAAGATATTTTAATGG
>CAYJFN010000213.1:0-2907 GCA_964369325.1 uncultured Arcobacteraceae bacterium | reverse complement strand
TAAAAGACAGTGATGGAAGCCAAAACTCAAGCTCTTTAACTATTACAGCGAGTGGAGTTAGTGACAGCATAACTTTAGATACAACAAAAAGTTCTTTAACAACTTATGATGCTATGGTAGAAGGTGTAACTGCAAGTGGTAAACAACCAACAGGTGCAACTGCCACACAAAATGGTTCATTTAGTGTAAGTGATGGAGATGAAATTCAAAGTATAGTTATAAAAGGGTTTGATGAAAATGGAAATGCTACAAACTTTGATATAAAAACCCTTGATTTAAATGGGCTTATTATTTATGGAGAGTATGGAGAGATAAGTGGTATTTCTTACAATACTGAAACAGGAGAAGTAACATATACTTATACTCAAACACAAACTTTTGATCATGATGATGCTAAAGATGGCGATGGAAATGCTAAAGATGATATGAATATGAAGGAAAGTTGGGAATCTGATTTTTTTTACGGAAAAGACACAACATTTGGTGATAACTTTGAGATAGTTGTGACAGATACAGACAATGAAGTTGCAACAGGGAGTATAACAACAACAATAGTAGATGATGTAATAGTTCTAGGAAATGATAATACAGCAAATGATGCTTTTGATGACGCAGATGCTACTGGAACATATAAATCAAAACTTGATAGCGAGGGTAAAGCAGAGATAAATGGGAAACTAAGTGTAAGTGGTGCTGATGATGTAGAATCTTTCTCTATTGTAAAATCAGGCGAATTTACAGGTACTTTTAGTTATAAATCAGAAGTTATTATTGATGGAAAACCACCAAAACATTTAGTTTTAGTTTTTGTTGATAATCAAATTTTAGCAGTAGAAGGTGAGCGTATAGATGAAGAAAATGAAATCTTTGATACTTCAGATCCATATTATACTTTTACTTTAAATGACAATGGAACTTGGACTTTTACACAGTTAAAAGAGTTTACTGGAAAAGTTTCAGCTATTGTTAAAGGCACAGATGCTGATGGTGATTCTGTTATACATGAAATATATTTTGAAGGAAATCCTGATTTTAAAGAAAATGAACCAGCAGAAATGTCTTTACAAAAAAGCTTGGTAAATGAAGATGATACTGTAGTTGTAAACGTGGATAGTAAAAGTGATGAAGCTATAGATGATGGCGATGGATATGATGTTTTATCATTAATTGGCTCAACTGATATTAACTCTGAAGATATTCATATATCTGATTTTATAGAGAGTGTAAAAAATATTGAAGAGTTAGATTTAAGTCATTATGAAGGTGGAAAGATAAATCTTTCTTTAGAAGAAGTTGTTCAAATGACAGATGGTGATAATGAAATAAAAATCACTGGATTAGATTTAGAAGATAAAATAGAATTAGATACTAAAGAGTGGACAAAAGCAGGTTCAGTAGAAGATGATGGAACTAAATATGATGTTTATACTGCTCAATACAACGAAGACACTACAGTTACTTTAAAAATTCAAGCTACAGAATTTGATATTTAATATAACAAGGCTGAAGCCTTGTTATATTTAAAACTAACTAACAAAAATAAAAATAATTTTTTAAATATTTAATAGAGCCAAAAGAATAAGAGTTTTGTAAAAAAATTTTAAAAAAATCATTAAAAAAAATAAAAATATATTCAAAAAATGATAAAAATAGCGCTTTAAAAGTTACAAATATGAAATATTTTAAATTTTTTTCAACAAAAATGTGATATAATAGAATTAAAATAATAAAACAAAACCCTTTTGAAATGGGAGTTTGTGAGAAAAATAATTTTTTTGTGTTTTTTTTCTCACCCTTGCGGGTGATTGTTTTGTTTTCGTTTTTTTTGTAAAATACGAAAAATATAAAATGAATAATAAAAAAGGAGTTGTGATGGCAACTTTAATAGGAACAGTAGAAAATTTAAATGGTACTTTTTATGCACAAGATGAAAATGGAAAAGTTCGTGAATTGAAAGTTGGAGATGAAATATACCAAGGCGAAACAGTTTTTGGAGATATTAGCAATTCACCTAATGCAATTTTAGAAATTGGAACAAACTCTTTTGAGCTAATCACTTTAAATCAGGCTCAAAAAGTAGTTTTTGATCTTACTACAAATGAAGCAACTTTTGGAACAGAAGAGACATCTTTTACTACAAACCCAGCATGGGCTGAAGCTAACACAGATGGTATTGCTAGCGAAGAAACCGCACTAGGTGAAGAAGAAATAGTTGAAGATTCTGTTGAATCAATAGAAGAATTTATTTCAAGGGCAGGGGAGTCTGTAGATGTTGAGTCTGGACTTTATAGTAGACTTGATGCTGCAACAGACACACAAGAGAGTGAAGACGACTCTTTAGATACTCAAGGAGTTGAAGGACCAGATGATCATGGGGTGTTTTCTTTTTCAACAAGAGATAATGCTTTTACAGATATAAAATCTACTTTAAATGAAAGAGAGTTTACACAATCTGCTCAAGAAGAACAAATTGTTTTAGAAGAACAAACAATTCAAGAAGATACACAACTTCCTGTAACAACATCAAGTGTATCAATATCAAGTGATATAACAGAAAACAGTAATAGTTTTACTTTTAATGTAGAGTTAAATAATAGTACAAATACATATGACACAGGAGTTGCAAAAGTAACTATAACTTTACCAAATGGTGACAAGGTAAATGTAAATGTAAACATAGATGCAAGTGGTAAAGGAAGCTACACATATACTTTTGAAGAAGATTACTCGGATGTATTTAAAGATGACAACGGAAGTGTAAGCGTAGAAGTTACAGGAGTAACAAATACAAATGAAAATGAGTATGAAAGTTTTGCAGGAAGTTCTACTTCAAAGGATATTGCAGAAACAACAGATACAACAACGTCAAATGTAACAATAAATAAAGATATTACAGAAGATAGTAAT
>CAYJFN010000212.1:2433-2919 GCA_964369325.1 uncultured Arcobacteraceae bacterium | reverse complement strand
AAAAAGTTCCAAAATAACCAAAAGAGTTAAATATTCCTAAAACCATTCCTCTTTGATGAACTTTGGCAAATTTTGTTGCAAGTGATTGCATGATAGGCTCATGCATATTAAAACCAATAAAAAAGACAATAACTCCTAAAATAAAAATAATATCATTTGAGCTTGTTCCAATTATTACATAAGATATTGCAAAAAAGATAATTCCAGTAATAAGTATCTCTTTATATTTGGCTTTTTTTTCTGCTAAGATTACTGAAGGTGCCATTGAAAGAACACCAAAAATCATAGCAGGAATATAGACCTTATAAAGCTCTTTCATCTCCCATTCAAAGTTATTTATCAAAACCATTGGAATAATCATAAATGCAAAAGTCATAAGTGCTTTTTGTAAAAAGTTTGTTATATTCATTCTAATTAAATTAGTATCTTTAATTACGGGTAAAAAATTTAAAGCATCATCATAAGCATGAATTACTTTCGGTGGGT
>CAYJFN010000212.1:0-2423 GCA_964369325.1 uncultured Arcobacteraceae bacterium | reverse complement strand
ATTAACACTATAAAAAGCCGAAATTATTGGACTAAGTAGCATTGCAAATGCAAAACTAAATGCAATTGACCCACCCATTACTGCCATAGCTTTTGGTCTTTGTTCTTCTTTTACAAGGTCACTTATCATTGCAGTTACAACAGCACCAATTGCTCCAGCTCCTTGAAGTAATCTTCCAAAAAGAAGCGTTAAAACATCTGTTGAAATGGCGCAAATAAGCGAACCTATTGCAAAAAGTAAAAGCCCAATTACAATAGTACCTTTTCTTCCAAGTCTATCACTTAATATTCCAAAAGGTAATTGGAAAATCATTTGAGTTAAGGCATAGCCACCAATTATAAATCCTACGATTGTTGTTGTAGCACCTTGCAAACTCATAGCATATACAGAAATAACAGGTAATACTAAAAAAAGCCCAAAAAAACGAAGTGAAATAATAGAACAAAGAGGTAAAATAGTTTTAAGCATTTATAATTCCAAATAAGATAAAATTAGTCCTAATTATATAAAATAAAAAATAATAATAACCTAAGGAAAAAAATGAAAATAGTAATTGCAACAAGTAATAAAGGAAAAATTAAAGAGTTTAAAGAGCTTTTACCAAATGATGAGGTTTACTCTTTTGAAGAATTAATTGGAAAAATGGATATTGAAGAAAATGGAAATACTTTTAAGCAAAATGCTATTATTAAAGCAAAAGCAGTTTATGAAAAATTAAACGACAAAGATGCAATTGTTATATCTGATGATAGTGGAATTAGTGTTCCAGCACTAAATAATGAACCAAACATTTATAGTGCTAGATATGCAGGAGTTGACTCAACAGATAAAGAAAACAATGCTAAGCTTATATCAAAACTAAAAGATAAAAATCTGACTAGTACACCTGCTTTTTATACTGCTTGCATAGCAATAGCATACAAAGATGAGGTTTATACAACTCATGGTTGGATGCACGGAAATGTTATAGATAAAGAAGTAGGAAAGGGTGGTTTTGGATATGATCCTTTGTTTATTCCACAAGGATATGCTCAAACTTTAGGTGAATTAGATAAAAATCTTAAAAAATTATTTTCACATAGAAGTCAAGCTTTATATTTGGCAAAAAAAATTTTAGAGGTTTTAAATAAGTAGTTTAAAACCCCTTAATTTGCTACTAAATAGATACTATTAAATTATTAAATTTTCTTTCTTTATATCATTAAAAAAAAGATTTTAAAAATATGATTTTTTTGAATATTTATAAGAAACTTTATGTTAAACTGCCGCCAATTGTTTAACATATAAAATTAAGCATATTTTAATATATGTAATATGCTGTTTTTTCTTATTTTAACAAATAGGTTTATTCAAAAGGAGAGGAGAGAAGTTTTGGAAGAACAAAAACCATTAATCAATTGGGCTGCACTTGTTAATATGGCACAAGGTGGAAAACCTTTTATTAAGCAAGATTCACAAGAAGAGTGGAATGAGGGAGCAAAAAGATATATTAGAATGTCTAAGCTTGAAACACCTTTTTCTCACTATCAAATAGAGCCTATGCCATTGTTAGAAACTGATGAAGTTTTAGATTGTGGATGTGGTTCAGGAAGACTTGCAATTCCAATTGCAAAAAAAGTTAAAAGTGTTACAGCTATGGATAACACACAAGTTATGCTAGATGCTTGTCAAAAATATGCTAAAGAAGAAAATCTAACAAATATTGATTTTGCTTTTTTAGACTTTGATACTGTTGATGTAGAAAAGGATTTAAAAAAGTTTGATGTAGTTGTTTGTTCAAGGTCAAAAGGTATATCTGACTTGAAAAAACTTTCAAGTATGTCAAAACGAATTGTTGCAATTGTAAGTTGCTCAAACGCACCAAATATTAGACATATTTTAATAGAACTTTTTAAAGGCACAAAACAAAAAGAGAAAAATGCACCAATACCTGATAGAAGAATAGGGTATAACATTTTTATGAACCAAGTTTATGATTTAGGATATGAACCAAATGTAAGTATTGTAAAAGATGGTTTTACTAAAACATTTGCTTCAAAAGATGAAGCTTATGAAAAGCTTTCAAAACTAGATGAATTAGATCCTTCAAAAATGGATATTTTCAAAAGTAATGTTGATAAATATCTTACACAAAATAGCGATGGAACTGTTACATTTTTAATAGAGACTCAATGCGTAGTAATATGGTGGGATGTAAATACTAAAAAGTGGAATGACTGGCTTAAATAGTATATTTTTTTACATAAATATATGCTAAATAAACATATTAATTTTAAAAAAGGAAATAGGAAAATGAAAAAAAGATATTTATCAGTTGCTACAATAGTAGCTTTATCTATGAGTTGTGCAATTGCACAAGATAATGTAACAAAGTTGGATGAAATAACAGTTACTACTTCAGCTATGAATGAGGTATTACTAAA
>CAYJFN010000211.1:0-2941 GCA_964369325.1 uncultured Arcobacteraceae bacterium | reverse complement strand
AAATCAATACCTCCTACGACAGTTGGTATAAATCTTCTAACAAAAGCATATGCAGGCTGAGTAAGTCTATGTAGCATTTGCATAATAGGATTATAAGGGTCTGGATTTACCCAACTTAATAGTGCTGAGATAATAATAACCCATTTGTACAGAGTAATAACTCCAATTATAACAACAGCAACAGAACTAATTAATGCATCTATCATTTTACAATTTCTCCTAAGTAGTTTTTAATATGTGGATATATATCATGTAAAGTAATTTCATCTTGATTTGTGAATATATAATTTAATAGTTTTAAAACTACTTCTTTTTCTAAATTAGTAGTTTCAAATATATATTTTTCAAAATCATTATATTCTTCAAAAAATGGTGTGTTTTTTAAAGTGTTTTTTAAAAGTACGAACTCTTTTTCAAAATTCTTTAAAGGTTCATTTTCTATAAAAATATTTTCTATTTTTATTTTTATTTCTTTTAAAGTATAACAATTTTTTAAATATAATTTTCCAAGTTTACCAATATCATTATCACTAAAGCCTAAAAGCTTTGATAGTCTTAAATTATCAAGTAGTTCTAAGTGAGTTTTGTTTATTTGTTTTAACTCTTCAATATCAAAAAATAAAGTCTCTTTTGAAAGATTGTTAACATCAAACCATTCAACAGCGTCTTCAAGTGAAAAAATAGAAGTTGCTACTTTATTGCCAAGCAACACTAAATAATTTGCAATTGCTACAGGTAAATAACCATCCTCTATTAAAGAGTTTATACTAATATTTCCATTTGTGATTTTATTTACATGAAGATAATTTATTTTTTTGTCATATCCTAAAGATTGCCTAATATGAGTCTGTTCTAAACTATCTGTAAAATTATATTCATTTTTTACAATAGTTGTAATGTCATATAGCATATCTGTAATTGCACTTGCGTAGTTATAAGTTGCTTTTTTTTCATGATTTAGTATGATAAAAGAGTCTAAAAGTTCTAAGTTTTCTAATTTACTATTTAATAAATCATTGATTTTTATTTTATTTTCTGGAGCTTTTATTCTTATTGTAAATGGAGCATTTACGCTTAAAACAGTTTCATCACTTAATGTCGAACAAAAATCATCGTATCTATATGAAAGATTATTTATTTTAGCATCTTGTTCTAATTCTTTTAATTTTTCGTTTGAACAAAAACAGGAAAAAGCTTTTTTTTGTACAAGAAGTTGCATTGCCATTTTTTGGTGATATTTTAAACTATCACTTTGATATATGATATGAGAAGAGCCAATAGAAAAAAGTTCTAATAATTCTAAATTTTTTTTATCTTTTTGTATATTTTCTTCATTTTTTTTACAATCTTCTATTTCTATTAAAAGTGATTCATTGAGTTTTTTTGATAAAATATAATTAAATAATGCTATTCTTAAATCTTCTATATTTAAATCATTTATTGAACTTAGAGAAATTTTTAACAAACTATTTCCTTACAATAGAAAATGATAATTTATTGATTTCTTTGTGTGATTTTATAAAATTATTCAAATCATCAAGTGTGAGTTCTTCAATTTTTTCTAATTCAATTTGGGCAAAATTAGGTTCTAATCCTCTGTAATAGTATGTAAATGCTCTATTTAATCTTTGGCTTAAAGTTTCTGTTCTAAGTGGCTCACTTCCTGTTAAAAACTTTTTAGCACTATCAAGTTCTTTTTGAGTAACCCCATTTTCTACAAACTCATTAATTAGTTGTGATACAATATCTTGTGCTTCTTGAGCACTTTCTAATTTTGTTTGTAAATAACCTGTGAAATATGAGTGTGATTTATTAACTACAATAGAGCCATAAGCACTATAAGCTAACCCTCTTTTAACTCTTATTTCTTCCATGAGTCTGCTTCCAAAGCCACTACCACCTAAAATAAAAGATGCAACTTTTGCAATGTATGTATTTTTGTCTTTTGAATCAATATCAAAAGGACTTCCAAAATATATATATGCTTGTTCACTCTCTTTTATTTCTACTTCTACTACAGAATCACTATTTGCTTTTATTGTGATAGAATTATTTTTTTCTCCTTGCGGGATGGTTCTTAAAATAGGTTCAATTTCTTTTTTAAATTCATCAAATTTTATATCTCCACCAATCACAATGATTAAATTGTTTAGTACTAGATTTTTTTTAATAAAATTTTCTATGTCAAGTAATTTTATATTTGTAATTGATTCAATTGTTCCATTTGAAGGATTTTGTAATGCTGTATTTTTAAAAATAAGTCTATTTAAATTATTTCTTGCAACATAATCAAAATCATTCTCTTTTCTTTTTAAGCTTCCAAGTGTGGTGGTTTTTATCTTTTCAACACTTTGTTCAGTGTAATTAGGGTCTTTTAGAAGTTCTTCTAATAATTTTAATGCATTTTTTGATTCACTTTTTAAACTTGCAAGTTCTATTACAAAAGTTTCAAACCCTTTTGAAGCATGTAAAGAAATAGCTTTGTTTTCTAATTTTTGTGCAAACTCTACACTTCCTAGTTTTTTTGTTCCCTCATTTAATAATTTTGCACTTAAGCTTGCCAATCCGCTTTGATTTTTGTCTTGCATATAACCAGAGTTTTGAAATACTAATTGAAGATTATAAGTAGGTAGTGTTGAATTCTCTTCAAACACTACAGGTATATTTAAATTTTCTATTTGAATATGCTTTATTGTAGCACTCATTAAAAATCCTTGTGTTAATATAAATAGCAATATAGAGATTAAAAATTTATTTTTCATCATTTAGAACCTCTCTAAAATTTCGTATGCTGTGTTTCTTTTTGCTGGATTTTCTCCAACATCTTTTATAAGTTTAATCATTTCATCTTGATTCATTCTATTTTTTGCACCTGCAGCTGCAACCACATTCTCTTCCATCATCGTACTTCCTAAGTCATTTGCACCAAATTTTAGTGCCA
>CAYJFN010000210.1:0-2955 GCA_964369325.1 uncultured Arcobacteraceae bacterium | reverse complement strand
GCATCTGCACTCATTCTTTTTGTAAGATCTTGTGCTTTTCCATTAATACCTTCTGCATCAACTCCATGACATGGAGCACATTGAACTAAGTAAATAGATTGTCCCATTGCTTCTAATGTTGCTTGATCTGGATTTTGCCATTTACTTTCAAATTTTGCATTGTATTCTAAAGCCTCTTCATTCCATTGACCAATTTGAGAGAATCCATTTGTTGGATAACCAATTGTCCAATACCAAATTCCCCAAACAATTACTCCAATAAATGCAAGACCCCAACCAGTAGGAATAGCATTTTTAAATTCACCAATGCCATCCCATCTCTCTTCAGCTAATTCACCATCAGCTTTATCATTTTTAATTTGATTTACATATTTTAGCGCAACAATTACTGTTATACCAATGATTGCTAGAGCAGCTAACATTGTAAGGTCGTTGATGTAGTCCTCACCAAGGCTAAAAGCATCACCTGCTACAAAATAGGTTCCTGCCATTAATGCAATGATAAGAATAATACCACCTATTACCATAGATTTCATATCAATTCTCCTTATCTAAATTTTTTGTTTTCTTTTCTCTGGATTCAAGTGGAACAGAACTAATAGAATCATCTAAGACAAGTTTAGAATATTTTTCGAAATCTTTTTCACCTTTTTTGTCTCTTCTATAAATAGAAAAGGCATAAGAATAAAAGATAATAAAAACTATTAAGACCAGAAAAAACTTAACATAACCTTGGATATCTACAAGTGTTTCATAATCCATTTTGAACCTCTTATTTTAAAGAATTTAAGTATGCAATTAATGCAACTATTTCAGGAACCTGACCATTAGCAACAGCATCTTTAATAGACTGAGTTTTCATATCTTCAGCAATTGCTTTTGCCTCTTTTAAAATTTGTGCCTTTGCTTCTTCGTAGCTACCTAAAGGAACATCAATTTTACCATCACCATCTAAATCTTGATCATATGGTGTTGAAAATACTTTTTTAATAGTATAAGCTTCTCCGTAAGCAGTATCAATATCAGCCATATTTGTAAACATATGTTTATATGCAGGCATAATTGAACCAGGTACTACAGCTTTAGGATCAAACATATGTGCTTCATGCCAATCAGTTGTTCTATAGTTTCCAACTCTCATTAAGTCTGGACCAGTTCTTTTAGAACCCCATAAAAATGGTCTGTCATAAGCATATTCACCGCTTAATGAATACATACCGTATCTATCAGTTTCTGATTTAAATGGTCTAATTAATTGAGAATGACAAGCATTACATGAATCTTTAATATAAACATGTCTTCCAGCAAGTTCTAAAACTGTGTATGGTTTTGTACCAACTGTAGGACGACTTTGTTTTGCAAAATCTGGAAGAATTTCCACAACCCCTGCAAACGCAATTGTTAAAAAGACTGCTACTGCGAAGAAAAACGGTCTTTGTTCTAACCAATGAAACATAATAACCCCCTTCTCTTATGGTGCCATAGGCGTTGCATTTGCTGGTTCTTTGTCTAAAATTCGTCCAGCAGTTGCAGTTTTATAAATGTTGTATGCAAAAATAAACACACCAATCATATACAACAATCCACCAATAGCTCTAATTACATAATATGGATGCAATACATTAATCGTATCCATGAAAGAGTAAACTAATGAACCATATTCATCATACGCTCTCCACATCATACCTTGTGTAATACCAGCAATCCACATTGATGTAAAGTAAAGTACAATTGCAGTTGTTTGTAACCAAAATTGTGTTTCCATCAATGATTTAGAATAAATCTCTCTTCCATACATTCTTGGTACCATATGAAATAATGCTGCCATAATCATAAATACTAACCAACCTAAAGTACCATCATGAACGTGACCTGGAATCCAATCAGTAAAGTGTGCAATTGCATTAACTGATTTAATTGATTGAATTGGTCCTTCAATTGTTGATAACATATAAAATGTTGAAGCTAAAATCATAAATTTAATTAATGGATTTGTTTGTAATTGTTGCCACTCACCTTTCATAGTTAAAAGCATATTAATAGCGCTTCCCCATGACGGTAAAATAAGAATTACAGACATAACAGAACCCATTGTTTGCATCCAATCTGGAACAGTTGAATAAATTAAGTGATGTCCACCTGCCCATAGGTAAACAAATAATAAACCCCAGAAAGCTAAAATTGATAGCTTATAAGAGTAGATATTTTGACCAGACTCTTTTGGCAAAAAGTAATAAATCATCGCAATAATAGGAACAGTAAATACAAATCCAACTGCATTATGTCCATACCACCATTCAACTATAGCATCATTTGAACCAGCATACATAGATACAGAGTGCATCCATGAACCATATCCAGAGACTAAAGCTGTTGGCACTTCCATATTATTGAATAGATATAGCATTGCAACTGCTAAGAATGATGCAATATAGTACCAAATTGAAATATATAAAGTTCTTTCTCTTCTAATTCCAATTAGACCAAAAATTGAGATACCCCAAAGTACCCACCAAAGAACAACAAGTATATCTAAAGGCCACTCTAATTCTGCATACTCTTTAGAAGTTGTAATTCCCATAAATAGTGTTACAACTGCTAGCAAAATAGTAATAAAGTACAAAATAAAGTGAAGTTTAGCTATTGTCATTAAGAATGGAGATTCCTTTAAAGAAACCTTCAATACTCTTTGACCAACATAATACCATGTAGCAAAAATTCCACTAAGAGTAAAACCAAAGGCTACACCATTTGTGTGTAGAGGTCTTAATCTTGAAAAAGTACCATACTCTCCTGCTAAATAATTCAGTTCTGGATAAGCCAATTGAAATGCTAAAACTACTCCAATTAACATACCTATGATACCAAATAGAATTGTTGCAAATGTAAACGCTTTAGCAACTGAGTAGTCATACTCAATTTGTGCACCGTTTTGCATCAAACTCCTCCTAAATT
>CAYJFN010000209.1:0-2957 GCA_964369325.1 uncultured Arcobacteraceae bacterium | reverse complement strand
ATTCGTTATGCAAGTGGCAAAGTAGAAAAAAATTTTTCTATACCTAATACTGTAGAGATAATTGGAGACTCCGCTTTTGAAGAAGATGCAACTCTCCAAGAGGTAATCATTCCAGTAAGTGTAAAAACTATTGAAAACTCTGCATTTAACAGTACAAACATACACACGATTAGTATTCCAAATAGTGTTGTAACAATAGGAGAAGAGGCTTTTTACGGGTGTTCAAACTTATTAAATATCTCAATTTCTGAAAGTGTTTCATCGATTGGAAAACAAGCCTTTAATTTTTGCACAAAGTTAGACACAATTACTGTTGATGACGGCAGTCAAAATTATAAGGCAGTTGATAATGTATTATATACTAAAGATGGCTCAACCCTTATAAAATATGCACCTAAAAAAACTGATACTAGCTTTACTTTTCCTACCGAAGTAACAACCATAAAAGAATATGCCTTTATGTATAGTGAAAATCTACTTGCAGTTATTATTCCTGCAGAAGTTACAAGTATTGGAAATTCTGCCTTTTATGAGTGTGATAATCTTACAATTACTGCAGAAACGGTAAAGTCTGCTGTTCCAGATTATGATTATAGTACCGAAAAAGGTTGGCATTCGGGATGGAATGTTAAAGACTTTAGAGATGATATTCCCGTAATTTGGCCAGTCGTGCCAACTGTAATCGTTAACTTTAATGCACTGGAAGGCATAGTAGACCCCACTAGTATCGAGGTCGAAGAAGGTGGAAAGCCAAGCCATTTGCCTACGCCAGAGAAAACTGGGTTTACTTTTGAAGGCTGGTTTACAGACAACGGAACCTTTGCAAGTGAATTTACAACAAATACAACAGTTAGCGCAGATATTACTGTATATGCAAAGTGGGAAGCAAAGCCAATTGTTACCTATACGGTTACTTTTAATAACCATTATGGAACATTAGCAGAAGAGCATAAAACAAAAGAAGTTGTAGAAAATACGGCTGTGGGAGAACTTCCGATTCCTGTGCGAGATAATTATCGCTTTTTAGGCTGGGGGTATTATAAGAATGGGACGAAAATTCCTTTTACGGAAGATACAATTATTACTGGCGATCTTACCGCTTCTGATAGCTATGATAGATGGGAAAGAATTTCATATGTTGTTACCTTTGACGCAAACGGAGGGACTGTTGACCCAGAAAGCAAAACGGTTACGGTAGAAACCGCAATTGGAGAAATACCCACTCCAGAAAAACCCGGTTTTACTTTTGTTGAATGGACGTATTATGATAGTGGCAGTAAAGTACTAAGTGCAGATACAATAATAAACGATGACTTTACAGTTTTAGCAAAATGGGATCAAAAAACCTATACTGTTACCTTTATTACAAATGGAGGATACGATATTGAGCCAAGAACCGTTTATGATGGTAATGTTGTAAAGAATATTCCTGATGCAATGCAAAATGACCATGTTTTCTTAGGCTGGTACACTGATGAAGGTCTCACGGCAGAATTTGTAGAAACAACCTCTATTACTGAAAATATAAAACTATATGCAAAGTGGCGAGATGCAACAGTTGGCATAGTGTATGGAGAGTATGATACGCATTCCTATGTTGCAGATAATACAGGTTTTAATGGATCAGAAGCAATAATTGCAAGTTCGTATAATGGGAAGCCTGTTAAGACTTTTCACTATACTATAAGTTTTGAGAATGTGTCTACTTTAACAAAAGTCTTTATTCCTAAAGATATATATTCTATTACAGTAAATCCTTTTGCAGGATGTAGTAATTTATCTTCGATAACAATAGATGAAGATAATACAGATTATAAAGTAATTGATAATTCAATCTATTCTCTAGATGGAGAATACTTAATAAGTGCTAACCCTACAGCAACAACGTTTTCGGTGCCGAACCATGTTAATAGTATTTGGTCTTCTGCTTTTAATGGTAATACACACTTAGAAATGGTTTCTATTCCTGAAGGTGTTACTTATATCGGGAACCGATCGTTTTCAGGTTGTACCAGTCTAACAAAACTTATACTCCCATCAACAGTAAACGAAATTCAAAATGGGGCCTTTGAAGGATGTACTGCCTTACAATCTATTAATATCCCTGAAGGTGTTACTATTATTAAGGAATCAACGTTTGAAGAATGTATAAGCTTAGAAACCATTGTTTTACCACCTGATGTTACAGCAATTGAAAAAAAAGCTTTTTTAAACTGTAGCAGTTTAGAAAGCGTAAACATACCGGCAGGTGTTAAGGATATTGAAGAGTCAACATTTGAAGGATGTACTAATTTACATACGGTAACTATGTCAGCAGAATCAAAACTTGATAGAATTGATGCATATGCTTTTTTAAATTGTAGTAGTTTAAAAAATATTACCATTCCAAGTACTGTTGATACAATTGGACTTTCTGCTTTTTCCGGTTGTGCCAGCTTAGAAAAACTTGTGTTACCTAACTCAATTAGAAATATGAATTCTTATGTTTTTAAAAACTGTACAAACTTAAAGGATATAAATATTCCAACAGACTTATACTCTATACCTACAAATACATTTTTAAATTGTAGTAGTTTAGACAACATTGTAATACCTTCTGAAATATACGCTATTTCACGTAGTACTTTTGAGGGATGTACGAGCTTACAAGAAATTGGAAATGGAACATTTAAAGGTTGTACAAGTTTAAAAGAACTTATTATTCCCAAGACTGTTACACAGATTAGCATTGCAGCCTTTGACGGCTGTGATAATTTAACGGTTACAGCACAATTCTCAGAAAAACCATTGGGATGGGATGATAGCTGGAACGCTAACTTAGGGGTTTTTCCTGGTACTACAACCTTTAAGCCTGATATTAAAGTAACTTGGGATCCAGACGTAGTTTTACCAACAAGCTAATCCACACAAGCCCTTTCGGAAACCTCCGAAAGGGCCTTTTTTTATCCTCTTGAAAA
>CAYJFN010000208.1:0-2974 GCA_964369325.1 uncultured Arcobacteraceae bacterium | reverse complement strand
ATGGACTTACAGGTTGGTATGCAAAAGTATTAAAAGAAGGTCAAATTAGTACAAATGATAATGTGGTTTTAGATAGTAGAGAATTTCCATCTCTTAGTATTGAAAAACTGAATAAACTTATTTTAAACCCATTTTATGATGAAAATTTAACTTTAGAAGCACTAAATTGCACAGCTTTAGCAGAACCTTTTAAAGAGTCTTTATCTAAACGATATACTCTAAAAGATAAAGATGATCAATTTGATTATCATGAATAAATTTTAAGATTTATAAAGAGTTTAATCTACTAAACTCTTTTTTTATCTCTTCTATGTCCTCACACCCTACTGAAACACGAAGTAAATCAATTGGTAAATTATGTTCTTCTAAAAACTCTTTTCCATTTGTTGAAATAATCATATCATAATGTGCCAAATAGACATAAGGCATAAGTAGCGTAAACTCTGTACCTAAGCTAGGTCCCTTTGCAAAGTTTAAAGTGTTGTAAATTTTTTCAAAAGGTAAATTAAACTCAAGTGAAATAATACCACCAAAAGCCATATCGTGCTTTGAAAGTTCTAAATAATGTTTTGAAGTTAAGTTTATTGTTGGAGCATGAATCTTTTTTATATAGCTTTGCATTTGTAAAAACTCTATTAACTCTTTTGTATTTTGATTAATTTTTTTTACTCTATATTCATAATCTTTTATCTCATAAGCCATTCTTTGTATCTCTTTTATGTATGGCATATCACAATGTTTGAAAAACTCTTGGTTTATATGACTTAGTTTTGAATTTTTATTTAATATCATAGCACCCATTAAAACATCTGCATTTCCGCAAGCAAACTTTGTTAAAGACTCCACAAAAATATCTGCATAATTAGTCAAATCCAAATTATATGGAGTTGCTAAGGTGCTATCTATTATCAAAGGAATATTATATTTATTACATAAACCTTTAAGTCTTGGCAAATCAACAGTAAGTACAAGTGGATTTGTTGGCACTTCTGTAATTATTGCAGAAACTTTGAAACCATCTTTTTGCAAATACTCTTCTAAAATATCTAAATTTGTTACATCGAAAAAAACTTTAGAGTCATTAAAATGGTGTTTTACTATATTCATAGTATCTAAATACAACCATCCAAACTGAACTAAGATTGTTCTTCCATTTGCCTCTTGTATTGGTTTTAGTCCTTTTAAAACTCCATAAATTGCATTCATTCCTGAAGGAGCTAAACAGACATTTTCTTTGGGTTGTGTATATGCTTTTGCTAAAGTTGAAATAACTATATCATAAGCACTATTTTCATCTTCTAATTCTTCTTTGTGCTCTTTTATATCAAAACCATTTTTTAGTAAATAATCTTGTGCAAATCTTGAAGAGAGATTACAGCCAACATGTTGAATAAATGTCAACACTTTTTGAAGTTGCGTAGTATTGTTTAAAACTAAAATAACTCCAAACGGCTCATCTATTTCAAATGGATTATGTATAAAATACTTTTCGCTTACTATTTTTACTGCTTTTTTTGAACTTAGAATTACTACTTCATAGTGTTCTGGTACTTTATATTTTTGTTTTATAAAATTTGCCATAATTTTTAAGTATGGATGCATTGTGAATCTTGGATAGCCACTTTTTATTTTTTCTTTAATCTGACTAGTTTGCTCTTCATAATCAATTACATCTTGAAGAGTTGGCATAGAGACAGAGACTGCATGAATATTGTTTTGCGGCAGAGTTTGTCCACACTCAATTTTGCTAAAAATAGTTTTATTCATTTGTCTTTATTGCTTGAATTATATCTTCAATAAGATCTTCAACATTTTCTAAACCTATTGAAAACCTAACAGTGCTATCGCTTATACCAATTGCACTTAACTCTTCTTTAGAAAAAGATGCATGAGAGATTTTTGCAGGTATCTCAACTCTTGAATCAGGACTTCCAAAAGAGCATTTCTCTCCAAATAGTTTTGCATTTTGTATAAATTTCTCTGCTAACTCAACACTTATAAAGTCGACTGTAAAAACTGCTGGTATAATTTTCATTTGGCTTTTTGCAAGTTCATATTGAGCATGAGTTTTAAGTGCTGGAAAATTTACACTTTTTATGTACTCTTGTTTTTGCAAAAAAGATGCAATTTCTAAAGCTGATTTTAAATGCTCTTGCATTCTTATTTTTAGTGTTGGTAAGCCTAGACTAATCAAAAACACATCCATAGGATTCTGACTTCTTCCATGTGCATTTGCATAGTAGTGAAGTTCATTTGCTAGCTCTTTAGTTTTTGCACAAATAGCTCCTGCAACTACACTTCCATGTCCACTTATATATTTTGTAGTTGAAAAAAGTGAAAAATCTGCACCTAAATCAAGAGGTTTTTGAGATATAAAAGTAGCCAAAGAGTTATCAACTGCAAAAAGCGCATCATACTCTTTACAAAGTTTTGAGATTTTTTCTAAATCAATAATCTTAAGTCCTGGGTTTGTAGGTGATTCGCATAAAACTAAATCGATTTTATTTAAAAATAGTATATTTTCAATCTCTTTTTCATCTAAAAAATTAGCAAAATGTACTGTTATATTATATTTTTCTTTAAATATTTTAAGAAGTCTAAAAGTACCACCATAACAATCTGCTTCTACTAAAACGTGTGAATTTGCTTTTAGTGTTGTTTCAAATAAAAGTGAAACAGCTGCTATTCCGGTGTGTGTACACACACAACCAGATGCATTTTCTGCATAAGTAAAAAAGTTTTCTAAAGTTTCTCTAGTAGGATTATCACTTCTTGTATAGTCATATATTTTATCGCCATTTTGTTTTTTTAAATCAAATGTTGCTGTATTATAAATAGGAAAATGTGAAGGTGCGTAAGGATCTTTTAGTGTTGAAAACTCTTGAAGATGTGACAGTGATGTTTCTATATTTTTATACATATAATTCCTAAAAGTTTTTTAGGAATTATATCGTAATTCTTATGATTTTCATAA
>CAYJFN010000207.1:0-2988 GCA_964369325.1 uncultured Arcobacteraceae bacterium | reverse complement strand
CTTAAATAAAGTTTAAAGTTTAAAATATAACATTTTTACGACAATTGAAAAATAATATTATTTGTATGTAATTTAAATTATAATAAAATACCAAAATGATACAAAGAAGAAGCAACCGTTTTTTTAAGAGATTTTTATATTTCTTTATAACTTTTTTAGCAATAGTTTTTTTTATAAATAGTTTAAAAAATCAATTAATTAAGTTAAACGAAATATCTATTGAAAATGAATATTTAAACGATGCAATGGCTATTTGTATGCAATTAGATGCTATTAAACCAAATGAAAATTACAAAGAAACCTGTATTAAAATAAAAAATAAAATAGATTTCAATAAAGATGAATTAAATAGTTTGAATTTAGCCTTTTTTTATTTGGATTATATAAAAAATGATTGATTGAAAGTAAAAGTATACTTTTATTTAGATACAATGAAAAATAAAATTAAGATTAAATTTGGATTTCAATAATAATATGCATGAAAAAGCAAAACGAATAAAATATATTAGAGTATTAGAAAAATTCTTTAAAAGAAACCTGTCTTTACTAAAATTAGAAAATTTTGATTATGAACTTTATAGACTTAGAATTATAAAAAGTTTTGAAGAGTTACAAAAAGCACAACCGACTGACTTAAACTCTAACTATTTGGTTGGACTTAAAAGACATATTGAAAATGTTATGAGTTTTGTTTATAACCCAAGTGAAGATTTAGAACAACATAAACAAAACCTTCTAAAAGAAGCAAACTTGCTTTTAAAAGACAAAAATCAAAGTAACTATAAAAAAGAGAAGCACAAAAACAAAAAGTTTGATGATGGATATTAGTCAAGCACAGCCTAGCTCATTTAAACTCTCTGGTACATTAAAAAAGGTTTTATATTTTAATGAAGAGACAAAATATTGTATTGCAGTTTTAGAAAATAATCAAAAAATTTGTGGACTATATTTTGATACGCATATTGAAAAAATAGTTGGTGAAGAGATTATTTTAACTGGAAATTGGATAAATCACAAAAAATATGGTGTTCAGTTTGAATTTGAAACACTTGAGCTAAAAGAAGCAGAACTATTTTTCTTTTTAACAAAAATAGTAAAAGGAATTAGTAAAAAATCAGCTCACGAGCTTTTAAAAAAACATAACGAAGAAGAGTTAATTGATATTTTAAATAATGAGCCTCAAAAACTTTTAGAATTTAAAGGAATAAAAGAGAAAAAACTAAAAAATATAGTTGAATCTTGGCAAAAGTTTAAACATTTAAGAGAATTAGGTTCATTTTTGTCAAAATTTGGAGTAAGCAGTAATTTAATCACTAAAATATATACTCATTTTAGTGAAGTTGATAATTTAATAGAAAAAATTAAACAAAATCCATATATTTTGATACAAATAAAAGGAGTAGGATTTAAAAGAGCAGATGAAATAGCTCAAAGTCTTGGGATAGACTTAAAGAGTAATTTTAGGGTATCTGCTTGTATGAATTACACTTTAAAAGAGTATTGTGATAATAATGGAAACTCCTCTATAAGTAAAAATCATCTTTATAAACTTCTAGATGAGGCATTAAATTTTGATTCGCAAGATATTTTATATGAAAATAATTTAAATGAAATGTTAGCAAAAGAAGAAATTTATCAAACTACACAAGATAGATACGCACCTTCAATGTTATACTTTGCAGAAACAAGAATAATTGAATTTTTCAAAAAACGTTCAAAGGAAATTCCAAACAAAAAAATAGTTTCAAATTTTAAAGAGTATTTGGAAAAAAAAGAAAAAAGTTTAGGTTTTGTTTTAAGTAGCGAGCAATCAAATGCAGTTGAAATTATTAATAATGGTAGTAACACACTATTTTTAATTGGTTATGCTGGAACAGGAAAATCCACTTCAAGTAGGGCAATACTTGAGCTTTTACAAGAAGTTGTTGGATATGATGAGATTATTACTATTGCATTAAGTGGAATTGCAAGTCAAAGAATATCTGATACAACTGGATATAAGAGCATGACTATTCAATCACTTCTTATGCAACACAAAGAGAAAGATTATTTTCCATATAAAGTAGTGCTTTTAGATGAAGCTTCTATGGTAAATAGTGTAACTTTTTATCAAATTATTTCAAAAATCTCTTTAGATACAATTTTTATAGTTGTTGGTGATGATGGGCAACTTCCTGCAATTGGTGCTGGAAATGTTTTATATGATTGCATTAAATATGAGTTAGCTCCCATTTGTAAACTTACAAAAATATATAGACAAAATGAAAATCAAGCAATAGCAGTTATTGCAAATGATATTAGACAAGGAAATCTTCCAGAATATAATAAAGAGTATGAAGATTTTAAATTTTTAGATGTTTCAATTAATAATTATTATGCAGTAAAAAATGGTTCTAATCAGCAAAACTTTGCAAAGCTTAGATACGAAAATAGTGAAAGAATTTTACATGCTATATTAAATATTGCAAGTTCATATATTAAAGACACTTACGAGCTAATCAAACAAAAAGATATTGCAAAGGCTTTGACTTTGTTTCAAATTATTACTCCAATGAAAGGTGGAATTTTAGGAGTAGAGAATCTAAATATACAACTTCAAAAACTGTTTAACCACTCAAAAGGGCAACCGCATAAAACAAAAATATATGAATATAAACTAAGCGATAAAGTGATTCATATAAAAAATGAAAATATGAAAGCACAAAGTATGAATGCATATAAACAACAATCAAATGATTTTGTAGAAAAGCGTGTTTTTAATGGTCAATTAGGACTTATAATAAAACTTGATTTTGATGAAAATAGATGTGTGGTTTTGTATCCAAATGATGATATGGTAGTGTTTTATGATTTTGATGTACTTGATTCTTTGCTTAGTTTAGCTTATTGTTTGACTATTCATAAAACTCAAGGAATGGAGTATGATACAGCTTTAATTCCTATGACATTTTCTCACTATATTATGCATAATACAAAATTATTATACAC
>CAYJFN010000206.1:0-3025 GCA_964369325.1 uncultured Arcobacteraceae bacterium | reverse complement strand
AAAATAAAGATTTACCTAAAAAGGATAAAACCTACTTTAAAGCAAGTTCTATTGATACTAAAGTAAAACAAGCTTTAAAACAAAGAGAATTAAGTTTTTCAACTGTTGTAACCCAACAAGCTAGAATGAATTGCAATAAAGCTTTACAATCAGCACTTACTGTAAAAGGAAGAGGATTTCCAAAGTTTAAAAACTCAAAACTATCAAATCAAAGTTTTAACTGGAATAATCAAGGGTATAGATTGATTCCAAATACTAATAATCCAAGATTCATAACATTAAAACTTCTAAAACAAAATATAAAACTTAGATACCATAGAGAACTTCCAACTAATTGTAAAGTTTGTGCAATTACAATATCTAAATCAAATAATAAATACTTTGTATCTTTTTGCCTTACTTATGAAAAAACAGTTTCTGAAATATCTATAAATACATTAGATATTTCAAAAGCTGTTGGAATTGATTTAAATATCAAAGACATAGCTTTAAGTAATGATAAAATGATTAAAACTAACTCAAAGGATATTTCTAAGACAAAGTATAATAACAAATTCAAAATACTTCAAAGAAAACAATCAAGAAGAGTTTTAAAATCTATTAAAACAAAAACAAAATTAGGAGCTAATTTCAAAAAAACACAATTTAAACTAAATTGCATTTTTGAAAAAGCTAAAAATAAAAAATTAGATAACTATAATAAAATCACAAGTGAACTTGTAAATAAGTTTGATATGGTAGTAGTTGAAGATTTAAATTCTAAAAATATGACTAAAAAAGCGAAACAAAAAAATGTTAAACAAAAATCAGGTCTAAATAAATCTATTTTAAATACTTCATTCTATCAAATAATTAATCAACTTGATTATAAAACAAAGCATAATGGCAAACTGTTTTTAAAAGTTCCACCACAATATACATCTAAAGCTTGTAACTGTTGTGGTGTAATAAATAATAACCTAAGACTTAATGATAGAGTATTTGTATGTAGTTCTTGTAATCATATAGAACATAGAGATATAAATGCAAGTAAAAATATATTAAGATTAGGATTAGAGTCGTTTGGGTTAGGAACTAACCTTGTAGACTTTAAACACAAAGCCTTTCGTTCAGATACAGTAGTATCTGCTAGTTAGGAAGCTCCGCCCTTTAGGGCGGGGTGAGTTCACTTAGTTCCTAAAATGTAATAAACAGGTTTTTTTTCGATTTGTTGAATTTCAACATTATACTTTTCACTCCAATGCTTAACTTCTTCATGAAACTCTTCTAAAATTTCTGGTGCATCGTGATCATCGCATTTAATTTTTAAATAATTATTAGTATTTGATAGTCCTATATAAGCATTCATCTTTTTTATATGGTCATGTAAACTTAGAACGTGTTTTGAGAATTTGTCAAACCCTTTTGTTGTATCAATTATTTTTTGAGCTTGTAAAAGTGAACTATCACTTTTTGTGTAACCAAGTTGTAGAAGTAAAACTTCTGCAGAAACATCTATTTGCATATTTTCTCCTTATTGTGATTGAATTTTAATAGTAGCAAAATAGTTTTGAAATTTATATAAAGTATATTTGTTTTTTTAAGAATAAGTTATTGCAAACTTTAAAAATTCTAACAGTTTATACCAAATATTTTAAGTCTTCATAATAATCAGTTTTAACTGCTTCTTTTATATAAGTTTGGCTGTCTTGAATAAGTGGCAACATTTCTATTAAAAGTTGTTTTAAAATAGGCAAATAATCTTTTACAATCTCCCAAACCATTGATTCATCAATACCTCTGTAATTGTGAGATACTTTATCTCTCATAGCTGAAATATTTTTCCAATTAATTTTAGTAGATGTTTTTAAACCATTATCAATTTTTTTATTCTCTTCTCCTATAGCTATAAGAAGATTTACAGTTGCATTAAAATTCAATTGTTTATTTGCTATAAAAAAAGTTTCTTCATCTTCAAATTCATTTGAGTAAATAAAAATCTTTTCAATGGCTTCAAGCATTGTTAAAATATATAGAGTGTTTTTGCTATCAAACATATATAAAATCTTTTTGAGAATGTAGTTTTACCAAGGGATTAAGTTTTTTAAAGTTTATAAGGTCAATTTTTGTTTTAAAAATAGTTTCAAGTTCAATTTCTAGTTTTAAATATGATTCAAAGTTTAATCTTTTGTTTTCTTCTTCTATATATGCTATGTCAATATCACTTGAAGAAATATTTGTTTCATTGGCAAATGAGCCAAATAGAATAAAATTTTTAATATTGTAAAATGCTTTTTTACTTTTAAGTGTTTGTATTATCTTATTTTTATTCATTTTAACTCTTTTTGTATTTTGATAATTATATCAGATTTATATATTAAAATATTTAAAATTCTAATGACTATCAAACATATAATTAATCTTATATATTATTTTATTTTTTATTACAAAATTAAAAAAGAGTTGGCTCTTGATTAAAAAACTCTTCAAGTGCTTTTAATTTAAAACTTTTTCTATGCACTTTACTGTAGCCAAACTCTTTGATTTTTTCTATATGTGCTTTTGTTCCATAACCTTTATGCTTTTCAAAATCGTAGTTTGGAAACTTCATTGCAAGACTATTCATGTATCTATCTCTACTAACTTTTGCCAAAATTGAAGCTGCACTAACTTCTTGTATTGAAGCATCTGCTTTAACCATAAAATTTAGGTTTGAAATACCAAAAGCTGTATTCCCATCCATCAAATAACTTGATGCTTCTATATTTTGCATAATCTCTTTTATAGAGTTTTTAAGACAATAACTTAAACCTTTTTCATCTATTAACTCATTTGAAGAAAAAACAATATGGTAAGTAGAATTTTTGACAATCTCATCAAATAAAGCTTCTCTTTTTTTTTCACTTAATTTTTTTGAGTCATTTAAGCCTTTTACTTCATTGCTTAAAACAACCCCTGCAACTACAAGAGGTCCTGCTATTGGACCTCTTCCTGCTTCATCGATACCGCATAACATATTAAATCCTTTATAATAAGTGGTATTATA
>CAYJFN010000205.1:0-3052 GCA_964369325.1 uncultured Arcobacteraceae bacterium | reverse complement strand
TTAATGACATACATGGTAGTGAATTTTTAGTGAGCCTTAAAACTCTCGAACATAATCTGCGTCCCATCGCATTATAGAAGCTTCTCCTCTAATGCATCACTGATACTTACAACTCACCCCAAAAAAGCACTTTTTTAACAACAAAACTAAGGTGTAAACGATTGAGCAGCAATACCAGCAGCAGCATCATCCGTGTAATGTCCTAAGTACGATTCACCATTACTTAGATTATAAATATAGGAATAATAACTATTGTTTGGACTCTTAATTGAAGACCAAACAATACTATAAAACTTTAAAATAGCTCTGTTATTATGCACCTCTGTTAGCTCCTCAACACTTGGTAAATACCATCCCTCTGGAACCTCTTTTTCAACATTTTGCCTAGTTGTTGTATAAGTTACTATCATTTTTATCTCTTTATGGGTGCCATTTGCAATACTAAATACTTTACCACCACCGGGGCCTATATCCCCGATATTATAACCTACAATAAGGTTTCCTATAGAAGATACAATTAATGGTCTATTATTAGGATTACTATCCAAAGTAAAATACATCTCTTCTCCCGTTTCTAGTCCACTTGCAATAACAGAGCTTGGCTCAATACTATGCGGAGTAATATAAATATCAGCACCTGTTTCAAGGCGTTTATCTACAATTACGTTTATAACTCCTACTGTGTTTTCTGCATTATAATAATAAACATTGTTACCGCTATTATCAGTTTTTGTATTTCCCGTAATTTTTGCACTACCACTCAAGTATAACTCTCCATAATTAGTATTATTATGAAAATAAACATGTACTCCGCCTCCATTACCAACAGAAGTATTACCCGTTATACTACCACCTTTCATGTAAAAATCTCCGTATGTGCGCACACCCCCACCGCCACCTGAAATGCCAATAGAATTATTTTTGTTTATTGAGCCGCCTTCCATGATAAATATAGCATTTTGGTCTACATATACACCGCCGCTATACCCACCTGTATTATTACTTATAGCAGCTCCTCCACTCATAGTAAATGCTTTACCTGCACTAACACCGCCACCATTGGCAGAAGCCGTATTAAGTGAAATGGAAGCTGTCCCATTCATGTAAAACTCTCCTTCACTCTGAAACACACCACCTCCACTCCTAGCAGTATTACCACTTATGGTTCCTGCAGAAAGATTAAAGGTTCCCGAATCGAGATACACACCGCCTCCATCACTAGTAGTGTTACCACCAGTGATAGTAAGATTGTTGCCAAGTGTTACCGTGGTGTTTTCACCCTTTATGTATAGAACGCGTTTCCCCATACCTGAAGCATTAATACTGTCAGTAGTATTTGTACCTTGTAGTTTTATATTACGAATGTTACTTCCGCCATCAATCACTACCATGCCCTCAACATTAGGTCTTTGAGCATCTAAGGATATATTACCATTTATATGGATGGTTGTTTCTGCTTCCATTTTGTAGGCATTTATTACATCTACTGCTCGCTGAACTGTAGCAAAAGGCTTGCTTTGAATACCGGTATTGTCGTCATTAGCACCGGTTTGGGCTACATAATAAGCATTTAGGCTTGGGATAAATTCGGCGCTTACAATCAGAGAAACATCTTTTGTAGTTGAACCATTAGTTCCAAACACATAATTGCCAGCTGCATTAAGAGTAACTATTGCATCAGCTTGTCCGTTACTGCTATTATCTGATATTATAACATTCTTAGATTCCAATTCCGCAATACCAGTTGGATGAACATTATTAATAGCAGATACTACCGCATTTCTAATTGCTTCTAATCTTTCATCATTAGTAATATCGAAATAATCAAATGATGCACTACTAGTTGCATTACCGGAATTAGTAATAATAAAGGCAGAGAGACCTGCAGTACCTCCGGCTGCCGTAACAGTACTTGTAGCAATATTGACACTAATTACTTTTTTTGCCGTGAAGGTAATAGGGATTGAGTATTCATCGTCAGCAAACAAGTAACCCGGATTTGGAGTTAGCGTTACAGTCATTATTTTACTTCCAAGTGAAACTTCATTGTCATCATTTGATGTTATGCTAATACTTGCATAATGTACACTGATTGCATTTTGTATTGCAGTTGCAATTAAGTTATTTGTTATTGTTTTATCAGCAGCTATTATAACTGTTGCATCTGCCACACTAAAACTGCCTTCTGTAATTCGCCACGTACCATCAAAAGCCATCCCTGCAGAGGAATCATTTGCAGGCATAATATTGTCAATATTAATATCGCTTTTATCTATTCTTTGTATAATATTAAAGTTTATCGTTATTTCTTTCTCTGTTCTCCCATGTGGGAATACATAACCTTTTTGCGCACTTAATGTGGCTGTCATTGATCTTGTTCCGACATCAGCTATGCCATTTAAACTCCCTGTCATAACAGCAACATCCACATTATCTACATTTATTGAGTTTTTAATCGCTTCTGCAATGCTGGCATAGTTCACGCTATCACTAAGTGTGATAGTAGTTGCACTATCTCCTTTAAAATCACCATCTTCATTTATACCCCATATTCCACTTCCAACTATGTCAGAAGCACTTGGCACATTAAAGTCTATACTTGCCCATTCAATTATTTCACTTGCTTCAAAGTCACCAGCTATGTTTATTTCCACAATTTTTTTGGTTGCATTTGATACAAGATTAAATGCATAACCATCTATTGCTCGCAAAGTTAGGCTTATTGAAGAAGATGCAAAATGAACCTCTATATCATCTTTCAATACAACATGTAAATTTTCTCCACTTGGTTTTCCAGCAAAAGCCTCTACTATAGCATTTTTAAGAGCGGCCTCTTTAAGATCATTTGTAGTTTCATCTTTATGAAAAGTAATATTTACGGTACTTGGACTTACGCTATAATTAGTATCAATTGTTATACTTGGAATATAGGCTCTGCCAGAAGATTCAAGTGTCTGAGTAGAAATAATATCATTGTTCAGTTTAACTTGTTTATATACACTATAATACAAGCTGCCATTATCCATATACAAGCTTCCACTGTTTGCACTAT
>CAYJFN010000204.1:0-3056 GCA_964369325.1 uncultured Arcobacteraceae bacterium | reverse complement strand
GCACTATTGCAAAACCATCTGGATTTGCTAATTTTTCAAATCCACCATCTTCAAATGCGTGAATTGAAATTGGAGTTGTAATATCATTTCCAATTACCATATCAATTGGACTTCTTACGATTTCACCTGCATATACAGCTCTTCCAACATGTTCACTAAAAATTTTTTCTGTTATAGTTTGTCCCATTGTTCTACCTATATTTTATTTTTCGAAATTTTATCTAAAATTTATTTAATTACACTATTTATTGCTCTTTCTTTTTTATATTTTTAATCAAAATTGCAACACCACTTTTTTCAATTTCTGTCGTTATATCATTGAAATTAACTCCATCTCCAATTTGTCTATTAATTAAGATTGCTGTCTCTTCATTTTTTATAACAATAAACCCCTCAGCTCCTTTAACAAGTGCTTTATAGGCTAAATCTATCAAAACCTGATTTACATTTTTACTTCTTGTTTTAGTTGTTATATAATCCATCTCTTCATATTCATAATCTTTTGTTTCATGAATTGAATGGAATATTTTTAACCTACTTTTTAAAAACCCATTAAAAATAGTATTATCTAATTTTTCAATATTTTTAATATAAAAAGAATAAAAAATAATAAATATAACAAATATACAAAATCCAAATACTATTGGGTTTGCAAATGAATTAATTATGTGCACACTTGCTTCAATAACAATATACACACATAAGAAAAGAAGCGTGATAAACATGGCCTTTTCAAAGAATCTTAACTTTTGTAAATAATAATTTGCTTCAGGAAGAACAATATTGTAATCATCTATAAGAATTTTATATTTTTTTGATTTATTCAACATTTTTCTCTTCTTGATTTTATTTTTGGGTAAATAAATTGTTGCCAAATGATAATTGCAACTGCTAAATTTATTAAAACATCTGCTAGATTAAAAATTGCAAACTCAAAGCCACAATGCCAATATACATAATCAACAACTGCACCATAAGTAAATCTATCTATTATATTACTAGCTCCTCCTGCAAACAAAAGAGTAATCCCTAGTGCATATTCATAAAAAAATTCTTTGTTAAAATACAAATAAATAGCAATTGAACCTAATAGTGCGATTTGAATAAATTTTAAATTTTCAGCAAGAAAAGCAAACATAGAAAATGCAACACCATAATTATATGCTAACACTAAAGAGATGCAACTACTTTTCCATGTAAAACCATCTACGAAGATGGTTTTTATATATTGATCAAGTGCAATAAGCACTATAAATAAAAGGAAAAGATATCTATTTTTCATATTTTACTTTTTATAAATGCTTCTAAATCTTTCATGCTTTTTTTAACTAATTCTTCTTCTTTTCCTTCAAGTAAAAGTCTTATTTTATTTTCTGTTCCAGAATATCTAATTAAGTCTCTCATGCCAAGAGTTCTGATTTCTTCTAATTTTTTTTCTAGACCATCAATTTCACTTAAAGGTGGTTTACTACTAACGTTTAAATTAACTAAAATTTGTGGATAAAGCTCAAATGGGTTTAACACTTCACTTGCTTTTTTTCCACTTTCTAAAATCAATGCAAGAACTTGCAATGCAGAGGCTAGTCCATCTCCTGTTTTAGCAACATCTCCAAAAATAATATGACCACTTTGTTCACCACCAAAATTTATTCCACTATTTTTCATCTCTTCTAATACATATTTATCGCCAACATTTGTTCTACTTAATTTTAAATTATATTGAGATAAATAATCTTCTAAAGCTTTGTTGCTCATAACCGTTGCAACACAGCCATTACCTTTTAGAATATTTTTATTGTTCAAATAAACTGCTAAAGCCCCAATTAGTTTGTCTCCATGAATTACGTTTCCTTTTTCATCAACTACAACTAATCTATCAGCATCACCATCAAGAGCAATTCCAATATCTGCACGTACCTCTTGAACTAGTTTTGCTATTGCTTCAGGGTGAAGTGCTCCACAGTTTTCATTTATATTAAAACCATTTGGATCATCATTTATTGTAATTACTTCTGCACCTAGTTCATTTAAAATTGTAGGGCCAACTTTATAAGCTGCTCCATTTGCACAATCTAAAACTATTCTTAGTCCGTTTAAAGATAAGTTTTTCGGGAATGAACTTTTTATTGAAACTATATATCTTCCAATAACATCATCTATTCTTTTTGATGAACCTATTTGCCTATTTGTTACTTGTGATTTTTCCAACAATTCATCATTATAAAATATCTCTTCAATTGCTTTTTCACATGATGTACTTAGTTTATCTCCATGTTGATTAAAAAATTTTATTCCATTATCACAAAATGGATTGTGCGAAGCACTTAACATAATCCCAGCATCACATCTCATACTCTCAGTTAAATAAGCAATTGCAGGAGTTGGCATAGGTCCTATTTGAATAACATCATACCCAACTGCTGTTAATCCACTTACAAGTGCATTCTCTATCATATATCCACTTCTTCTAGTATCTTTGCCTACAAGTATTTTATTACTAAATGATTGTTTTCTAAAAAATATTCCTGCAGCCATTGCTAATTTCATAGCAGTCATTGCATCTAAAAATTCTCCTGCTTTTCCTCGTACTCCGTCAGTTCCAAATAATTTCACTAATAATTCCTTAAGTTTAAACTTTCTTTAAAGATTTTTTTTGTAGCATTCTACCCTTAAAATTTTTATAAGAAGGTTAAAAACAACATGGCAAATCACAAATCTGCTGAGAAAAGAGCAAGACAAACACTAGTTAGAACAGAAAGAAACAGATTCTACAAAACAAGAATTAAAAACATTACAAAAAATGTTTTATCTGCTGTTGAAGAAGCTAACAAAGAAGAAGCTGTTGCTGCATTAAAAGTAGCTAACAAATATATCCACCATTGCGTATCTAAAGGTATTTTGAAAAAAGGTACTGCAGCAAGAAAAGTAAGTAGATTACAAATTAAAGTAAACGCTATATAATTACTATAAGTAATAAAACTATATATGTTAAAAGATAAACTACAACCTTTTATTGATAGATATAATGAGATTAATGACTTATTAATATCTCCAAC
>CAYJFN010000203.1:0-3084 GCA_964369325.1 uncultured Arcobacteraceae bacterium | reverse complement strand
AATGAACTTCTTCCACATTGTTGAGAAGAGTTAATCAAAATCTTATTGTATTTTTCAAAATTTAGTTTAAAATTTTTTTGAGAATAATCAGCATAAACAAAAGATATTTTTTGTACTCCAAGCTCATTTAAGTAAGGTAGCTCTTTTTCAATTGTTTTTGTATCTACAACACACCATGCAAGATGAATATTTTGAGTGTTTTGTACACTTTTTTCTTCTTGCGAAACTAAAAACAAAAGTGCCTCTTTTTTAGAAATTGACTCTATTTTATACTCATATAAATTTTCATCTATTAAATTCCTAAAATGTACAACTTCTCCAATATTGTGCCTTCTAGCTTTAATAATATATTTGTAAAGTTCATCTTGAATACTTAAACTACTTTGTCCACTAAGATTATGATAAATAAACTGCATTAGATAATCTTAATTATTAAATATGTTGCAATTAATACAACAATTTCAGCTATATAGATTTTTTTTGCATAAGAGTAAAACTGCTCTTGTAAAGCTACATCACTTGATTTTATTACTCTTTGTTTTTTATATCTTTTTATCTCTAAAACCATCAATAAAATTGAAGCAACAATCATTATTGCCATATCCATTGTAAATGTCTGTCTAAATGCTGCAACAATTGCACCTGTATAAATAACAACTGCATTTGATACATGGTAAATAGGTGTCATAAATTTCAATCTTTTTGCTAAAGTCATAAAATCTTTTACTGTTAAAACCGAATACAAATTTAAAAGCATAATTACCAAAAAGGCGTATACCATATAAATATGCGTGATTATTGGGTCTTGCATCATGTCCATATGTTTATCTCTTTATATAAATTTTTTGGGTATTATACCAAATAAATTGCATTCTAGCATAACTAGAACAAACCTTACAAAGGAGTATTATGACTGTTACGCCAAATGAAGCTATTCAAACTATTTTAAAGCAAGTTTATAAACCAAAATTTGAAATTGTTCCAATTGAAAATGCTCTTACAAGAATAATTGCACAAGATGTTTTTGCTACTGAGAATTTGCCAAAATATAATACCCCTTCAATGGATGGTTATGCAATTAGATTTGAAGATAAAAATAATAAGATTAAAGTAGTAAATACAATTTTAGCTGGCGAAAACAAAGATATAACTTTAAACCAAAATGAGTGTGTAAAAGTTATGACAGGTTCGAAAATTCCAGTAAACTGCGATTGTGTTGTTCCTTTTGAAGATGCTATTTTAGATGAAAAAGAGCAAATTATTGTACAAAAAGAACTTAGGCACAACCAACATATTCGTTTTATTAGCGAAGATATAAAAAAAGATTCAAAACTTATTGAAATTGGGCAAACTATAAATTTCTCAATTATAACACTCCTTACATCACTAGGACTTTCACATATTAAGGTTTTTAAAAAGCCAAAAATTGTTGTATTTGGTTCTGGAGAAGAGTTAAAACTTCACTATGAAAACAGTCAATCTCACCAAATATATAATTCAAATACTCCAACACTAATTGCTAGATGTAAAGAACTTGGTTGTGATGTTGAGTTTATAGGTCAAGCAAAAGACTCTTTAATATCAATAAAAGAGCATATTACAAACAGTCTAGATGCAAATTTAATCATAACAACAGGTGGTATTTCTGTAGGAGAAGCTGATTTTACAAAAGAAGCATTTTATTCTTTGGGCTTTAAGCCATTGTTTGAAGGCATTATTATAAAACCTGGGAAACCAACAACTTTTGGAAGAATAGAAAATACACTTATTCTAAATCTTCCAGGAAATCCTCATGCAACTTCACTTATCTTTGAACTATTTGGAACAATTTTGCTTCAAAAACTAAAAGGCTCAAATGAGTTTTATCACAATTACATAACAACAAAAATATCGCAGCCACTAGTCAATAAATCAGATAGGACATCTTTAATTGCAGGATATTTTGATGGTGAATATTTTACACCTTCTGAAAAAAATGGTACAGGTATGGTAAGTATTTTAGCAAATTGCAATAGTATGATTGTGTTAGATAAAAGCGTTGAAGAACTAAAAACAAATAACTTAGTAAAAATTTTACCTATTAATTGGAAGCTTTTTTCTAAAAAACAAAAAGACTATTTTACATATAACTAAAGTGATTTTTAGTAAAATTTAAGTAAAATGCGCAAATTTTACAAAGGGATAATGTATGACTATAATGTCTTCTAAGACAAAAAATATAAATGCAATAATATTTGCACTTTTTATTATTGGTGCAAACTATACAGTTCAATTTCCTATAAATGAATGGTTAACATATGGAGCACTTTTATATCCCTTTACTTTTTTATTAACAGATATTCTTGGTGAAAAATACTCTAAAGAGGATGTTTTAAGTGTTGTTAAAAAAGGTGTTTTAATAGCAATCGTCCCAACAATATTAATATCAGATTGGAGAATTGCTTGTGCATCAATTGTAACTTTCTTTTTAGTTCAACAACTAGATGTAAGAATTTTTCACTATTTAAAAGAAAAATACAAAAATTTATGGTGGCTTAGAAATAATGCAAGTACAATGATTTCTCAACTTTTTGATACATCACTATTTTTTATTTTGGCATTCTCTTTTGTTATGCCGTTTGAGATGATAGTTAAACTAATTATTGGTGACTATATTGTAAAAATTATTATTGCAGCACTTGATACGCCGCTATTTTATCTAGCTGCAATTAAATTAAAACACATTACATATGGAAGAATTTAACTTACAAAAAATTTATTTTAAAAGGATATAAATGACATTTACAGGTAAAAATGTACTTATTACTGGTGCTAGTAGAGGAATTGGAGCTCAAATTGCAAAAACACTAGCTTCTTATGGTTTAAAAGTATGGATTAATTATAGAAGTAATGCAAACGAAGCTATTAAAATTCAAGAAGAAATAGAAGCATTAGGAGGAGTTGCTGCAATAATCCAAGCAGATGTTACAAAAGAAGAAGAGTTTTCAAGTATGATAAAAACTGTTGTTGATAGTGATGGAGAACTATCTTATTTAGTAAATAACGCAGGTATTACAAAAGATAAACTTGCTCTTAGAATGAGTA
>CAYJFN010000202.1:0-3085 GCA_964369325.1 uncultured Arcobacteraceae bacterium | reverse complement strand
CCCATATTTAAAAGTACTAATGCTTTACTAAACTCTTTCATTATTTTTCCTATTTCTTTTCATCTAAATTTATTATTGTTTTACTGCACCAAGAAGCTAATGCCATATCATGTGTAATTAAAAGAATACCACATCTGTGCAAAAATTTCATTAATAATTGCATAACTTCTAGAGCAATTACATTATCAAGTGCTGAAGTTGGTTCATCTACTAAAAGTAAATCTGGTTTCATAAGTAAGCCACGTAACATTGAACATCTTTGAAGTTGTCCACCACTCAGTTCATGAGGTTTTTTATTTAATAACTCTTTATTTAAAGAGATTTGCTCCAATAGGTCATCTAAGTTTTCCAAAGAATCAACTGTATCATTAATCTGATCTAGTATTGTATATGTTGGATGAAAAGAGCTGTATGGATCTTGATAAATTGAACTTACTTTTAAAACAGATATTTCACCACTTATTGGTTTTAAATTATTGCATATTAGCTCAAATAAGGTTGTTTTTCCACATCCACTTGAGCCAACTATTGCTACAATTTCACCTCTATTTAATGTCAAATTAAAATTATCATAAATTAATCTATCTTTTTTATATCCAAAAGATAAATTTCTTATTTTTAATATTTCTTCCAATTTTTATTGCCTTAAATCAATTTGAGGATTATATAAACTAACAGAATAAAAGTCAAGTAAATGGACTGGTTCAATAATATAGGCAATATTACAACCTTAAAATTATCTTCATTTTATAAAAAATATTTAATTAAAAGTTCCAAAAAAGTTAAATACTGTTATTATTTCGTAATTTTAAAAGGAGAACTTATGAAAAAAATTGTTTTATTATCAGCTATTGCTAGCATATCATTAATGGCTGCTTCATTTGCACCTTGTGCGGCATGTCATGGAGCAAAGGGAGAAAAAGTAGCATTGGGAAAATCCCAAATTATCAAAGGTTGGGATGTTGCAAAAACTGAAGCTGCTTTAAAAGGCTATAAAAATGGCTCTTATGGAGGACCTTTGAAAGGTGTTATGAAAGGACAAGTTGCAAGTTTGTCTGATGCAGATATTAAAGATCTAGCAGAACAAATTTCTAAATTTTAATCAAAATTCAAAAGAGTTTTACTCTTTTGAATTTTTTAAAGAACTTTTCTCTTTTAATTCTTTGATTTTTCTCTCTTTATTAATTGCATCATTTAAATCCTCTTGTGAATCAAAAAGTAATCCATCCATCATCTTTTTACTATCATCAAATTGTCCACTTTTTGCTCCCCAAATAAAAATACCTAAAATAGCAAAACTCAAACAAAGTCCAACTATTAGCATCATTGTTAAAATGTCACTCATCTTTTTCCTTTATATTTTTTATTCTCATTGAATTAGCAACCACTATTAATGAACTTAAACTCATTGAAAGCGCTGCAACTAGAGGAATTACTAAGCCTAGCATAGCAAGTGGAATTGTAATAACATTATAAATTAGTGAAATTGCAAGATTTTGTTTAATAAATTTATATGTTCTTTTTGATATTACAAATGCTTCTTTTAAACTTTTTAAATTATTGTTTAATAATACTATATCTGAAACACTAATTGAAATATCTGCTCCATTTCCCATAGCAATAGAGACATCACTGCTACTAAGTGCAACGGCATCATTAACTCCATCTCCAGCCATAACTACAACTTCACCATCTTCTTTCAATTTTTTAATAAATTCTGATTTTTGAATTGGATTAATTTGAGATTTGTATTTTTTTATTCCTACTTCTTGTGCTATTTTTTGTGCAACTTTTTCATTATCTCCTGTTAACATAATAACTTCTGCGCCACTATTTTGTATATATTTTACAAACTCTTTTGCATCTTCTTTTATCTTATCTTCAAGCTCGAAAGTAGCAACAACTACTTTATTTATAGCAAATATGTAAATACTATTATTGCTTTTTATTGAGTACTTAATATTAAACTCTTTTAAAAGTTCAATATTTCCACCTAGAAGTTCATACTCTTTATTGTTTATATTAATATATTTTGCACATACACCTTTTGCTTTAAAATTTTTTACACTTAAAAGATTTTTATGTGCTAGTATATCAGAATTCTCTTTTAAATAATTTTTAACAGAAAGACTTATTGGATGAGTTGAAGATTCTAATAATGAATACAAAAGATTAAGCTTATGAATATTTTCATCAAAAATTTGCGCTTTTACAACTTTTAATTCACCATATGTTAAAGTTCCAGTTTTATCAACTACAACTTTTGTTGCTTTTGAAATAGTTTCTATAAATTTCGCTTCTTTAAAAAGCAAACCTTTATTTGCTAACAGTGAAATACCTACTAAACTTGCAATTGGTGTAGCAAGAGCTAAAGCACAAGGACAAGCTATAACTATAACTGAAATTGCTACTATAAAAGCTTGTTCAAAATCATTTGCACTTTCATTTACAAAACCTATTTTAAATCCAAAAAAATACCAAGCAATAAATGTGATAAATGATAAAAATAAAATTGAAGATGAAAAGTGTCTTGAAATTTTATTTGCCATGTTCTCAATTTGTGGTTTTGAATTTAATGAATCTTCTAAAAGTGTTACAATAGAATTTAATGTTGAATTTGCAAAATTTGTTGTAGCTTTATAATGTACTAGTGTATCTATATTTATTGTACCACTAAAAATTTTATCATTTTGTTTTTTGTAAACATAATTTGATTCACCACTAATAGCTGATTCATCAAAAGTTGCTACTTCTTGTAAAAGTTCACCATCTACACAAGCCTTCTGTCCAGATTTTAATTCAATTATATCACCAACTTTTATCTCATCTAAACAAACAACTTTTTTTTGATTATTTTCTATAATAACTGCATCTAATGGCAATTGGCTTTTAATTTTATCTAAAGTATCAACTGCACCTTTTTTACCAATTACTTCCAAATATTTTCCAACCAATACAAAAGTTATTATCATTGTAACTGAATCAAAATAGCTTTCACCTACTCCACCAAATAAAATGTAAAGTGAATATATATAGCTTAATGTTGCTCCTGAACTAACTAATAAATCCATATTTACAATTTTAT
>CAYJFN010000201.1:0-3097 GCA_964369325.1 uncultured Arcobacteraceae bacterium | reverse complement strand
AGACTCCGTTTCGCCCTCCAATTAACTGTCAAAGGAGAAGCGAAGCTATTGTAGGGGCGGCGAAGCCGTTCGTCGATGGCTCACCATCCTTGGTTCGCCATCTCTTCGAGTTTTCGATATTATCGAAAACGTCGTGTCTTTGGTTCGTCATCCTTGCTGAACAATTAATAAAAATCAACGAATGGAGTGTGAGCGGAACCCCGCAAAGCTCGACCCCGTAACACGGGGAAACGCCCAAAAACCTATCCTTCTATCTCCTCAACGGTTCCGTCTTCATAGGCAACCATTACAAGCGGTTTATTTTTGGTAAAAAAGCCATTTTCAACTACACCTGTTATTGCATTAATTGTGTCTTCCATTTCAGAAGGATTTACTGGGTTTTGCCAAACGCAGTCTAAGATTTGATTGCCGTTGTCGCTGATTATTGGACCTGCTTTTCCAGCACATTCTCGAATTGTGCAAGAGGCTCCTAATTTTTCCATTGCTCGTTGTACAGGAAGACGCGCTTCTGCAATTACTTCGACAGGGAGAGGAAACTTTGTTCCAAGAGTAGGAACCAATTTTGTATTATCTGCAATTATAACCAATTTTTTTGAATTGTATTCAACAATTTTTTCTAGTACGTGGGCTGCCCCTCCGCCTTTTATAAGGTTGTTGTTAGGATCTATTTCGTCTGCCCCGTCAATAGAAATATCAAGCTCAGCATTTATTTCTTTACTGTTTAGGGTATACACTGGAATATCTGTTTCTTCACATGCAATAACCGTTTGAAAACTTGTTGCAACTGCTTTTACATTTGTAATTGTTCCCTTTTTGATATGCTCTGCTAGTCTGTATACAGTATGGACTGCAGTTGATCCTGTTCCAAGACCGATTTTTACCCCTGAAAAAATAAGTCCTTTTTCAATAAGCCTATCGATTGCCTCGTAGGCAACAAGTTTTTTTTGTTCTGCTTGTGTTATTTTATTCATATTGCACTCCTGTAAATATTTCAAATTGTTCATATGCTTGATAGTGGAGCATATTGTAGCCATTACAAATTTTGCATCCAGCCTTTTCTGCCCTTTCGAGTATTGGAGTTTTTTCTGGATAGTAAATAATATCGTATACTTTTTCGTGCCCTTGGAAATTATAAAACTCTAATGGGTCTCCTGATTCTGTTGGATCGTCTTTTACAAATCCCATACCAATAGGTGTTGTTTGGATTATTATTTCTGAATATTCTTCTATTAACTCATGAACGGCTAATCCAAGCCCTGCGTATTTGAAACCATATTTATCTGCAATATTTCGAGCCTTAATAATTGTTCTATTAAAAATACACACGTCACATTCTAATTCATGGAGGGCGTATGCCACTGCCTTTGCGCTTCCCCCAGCTCCAATTAATGATACTTTTTTTCCTTTAAGGTTTTCTGTTCCTAAAAATTCTACAAGGGCTCTTTTAAATCCTATTGCATCGGTATTGTAACCAATCCACTTGTTTTTTTCTTTGTGAATGGTATTACAAGCCCCAATACTTTCAACTTCTTTAGACACTTCTGATAAAAAAGGAATAATTGTTTCTTTGTGTGGAACGGTTATGGAAAGCCCTTTTACTCCTGTTTTTTCGGAAAAATTTATAATCTCTTCTGCAGTTTTTGACTTTAGAGGTACGTATACTGCGTTTAAACCATGTTTTCTATACCCTGAGCCATGGATTTTTGGGCTATCTGTTTTTGTAAGAGGGTATCCTGAAACTCCGAATACTTGGGTGCTTTTATTCATTGTTCTAAACCCGTAAAGGTCATTTAATATTATTGGATCTAAGTGCCCTATTACGTTAGTTAGCATATCGGTATTAGGCGGAGAGCAATACGTTAAATGAGAGCCCAATTGTTTTGCAAGTATCCTTGTTGAAACACCATAGCTTCCCATTGCACAAATAATATGGTCATAGGTGATATTTTTCATCTCGCAAAAGACTTTTTGTACATCTGCTAGGCTATTTGCCATATATGCAATTTTTGGAATCTCAAATCCAGTTTTTTTCATACTCATCATTTTTTCATTAAAATCAAAGTTAGAATCTACCATGTTATGATAACTTCTAATAATCTTAATACCAAAAGCTAATGCAGCATCTTGAAGGCTTGGTACATTGTAGTCTTCTTCTAAGTCTACATATGCGAAATTTTTGTTAACGTCATGGTCTGCAAAGGAAAGACCTCGAGCAAAAATAGTAGTTCTTCCAGACTCTCCACCAGAAAAAGTCCCTCCATCGCATGTTCTTCTTACTGTTAAAATGGTTGGAATTTTTGCTAATTCTGGAAATTTCCGAATATTTAATGCTTCATCGGGGGTTAAATAGTCAGCTCTTAATTCTGCTATATCTACCCTTTCTCTGTAAGTATCAAGAATTTCAAGGTTTTGGCGTAATGTCTGTGCGGTGAGGCATAAGCAAATTTTTGTGTCTTTCATTGTAAATCCTATTTTAGTGCAAAAATATGTTTTTTTTGTACAAGATTTGTAAATTTATACTATATTTTTAATTAATTACATGATAATATTACTATAGATTATTATTTTGTGAAAGAGGAAGAACAAAAAAAATTAAATGTTTTTACTAGATCTTTCACAATGGAGGATGTATGGAACACTTTGGGATGTGGGGTATAATTCCCCCATTACTGACAATTGTACTCGCATTTATAACAAAAGATGTAATTGTCTCACTTTTTTTTGGTATTTTATCAGGAACGCTGATTGTTGCTGGTGGAAATCCACTTATTGCACTGATGAATGTATCTGATTTATTAGCAGGGTCTTTGGCTGATGGTTGGAATATTCGTATTTTCTTATTCTGTGCCCTTCTTGGTGGCTTAGTTGGAATGCTTTCAAAAACAGGTGCGGCTGGTGCTTTTGGTCGTTGGGCTTCTGCAAAACTAAAAAGTGGAACAAGCTCTCAATTTATGACCTTTATTTTTGGTATAATTATTTTTATTGACGATTACTTTAACTCATTAACAGTAGGGACTGTTATGCGTCCAATAAACGATAAAAATGGTGTTTCACGAGCAAAACTTTCATATATTTTGGACTCTACTGCAGCGCCAAT
>CAYJFN010000200.1:0-3107 GCA_964369325.1 uncultured Arcobacteraceae bacterium | reverse complement strand
TTTAGCCTTTTTAAAATTGCTTTTTCTCTTTCAGGTCTATAAATAGCTGTTTTATTTTGTGCTTTTAGAAGTCCAACTTGGTGAACCAAATCCATTCTTTCGTTGAATAGTTCAAGAAGTTTATCATCAACTATATCTAACTTTGCTCTTATTTCGTTTAATCCTTTTTCTTCACTCATATCTTTTCTCCTAAAAACTTTTCTAAAACTTCTTGCATGTCTTTACAAATAAAATTTGGATAATCTTGCTCTTTTAACGTTTGAAGAACTTCATTTTCATCTTTTATTTTCCCACTTAAAACTAAACAAGTTTTCATATTTAGTTTTGCTGCTCCTATTAAATCGCCTATCATATCATCTGAAATAATTACTAACTCTTCAAAATCTAGTTTTGTAATCTCTCTTGCTTTGTTGTAGAAGTTAAAGCTTGGTTTTCCAACAACTTCGTACTCTTTGTTTGTTGCAAATTTTATCATTTGCATAATTGCTCCAACTCCTGGGTAGCGTTTTTTGTCTTTGCTGTAAATAGAAGTTTCGTGCATTGCAACTATTTGCTTTGCTTTGATTGCACATTCAATCATCAAAGCATAGTCTTCGTTTGTGTAATCTTTTTTTATAGATACTACTAAAGCTTCTGGAGTTTCAAACTCTAAAGTATAGCCCAACTCTTGCAGAATATTTAAAAACTCATTCGTTCCAAATGCTGCAACTTTTTTGTGATTTAAGGTGTTAGTTAATAAAGAAAAGGGGTCGATATAATGTTTTATATCTAAGCCTTTTTCTTGAAGCGATTTTAAAAAATCTTCACTTTTTTCTTTTGAATTATTTGTTATAACTGCATATGGAATGTTTTGTTTATTTAAAGTTTCTATAAATTCACAAGCACCATTAATTGGCTCTTTTTTTTCATCACAAATAAGTGTTCCTTGTACATCTATAAAAAAACCTTTTTTCATCAATATTCCTTATTTTATAAACTCTTCTTCTAAAGCTATAATATCTTCAAATGTTTCTCTTCTTCTTATTAACCTATCTTTACCATCTTCAATAGCAATTTCAGCAACTTTTGGTCTTGTATTGTAGTTACTTGCCATAGTAAAACCATAAGCTCCTGCACTATGTATTGCTACTAAATCATTATGTTCTGTTTTTGGTAGTTCTATATTTTTTCCAAAAAAATCACCACTTTCGCAAATAGGTCCAACTATATTACAAAGTGATTTTTCTTCATTATCATTTAAAACTTCAATTTTATGGTAAGCATTGTATAAACTTGGTCGAATAAGGTCATTCATAGCACCATCTACTATTACAAATCTTTTATCACCATTTACTTTTTCGTATAGAACTTTTGTTACAAAAACTCCTGCATTTCCAACAATAAATCTACCTGGTTCACAAACTATTGTAATGTCTAGTCCAAAAAGTGATTTTAAAATTGATTGTGCATATTCATTTAAATCAATCAACTCTTCGTTGTCATAAGCAATTCCAAGTCCGCCACCAACATCAAAGAAACTTAACTCAATTTTTAATGCTTTTAGGTTATTTACTAAGCTTGCTAAAACCTCAACTGACTCTTTTATAGGCTCTAATTGAGTTAATTGTGAACCTATGTGCATATGAATCCCAACTGGCTCTAAGTTTTCAGAATTTTTACATTTGATATACATTCTTTTTGCAGTATCAATATCAACTCCAAATTTATTTTCATGTAGTCCTGTTGAGATATATGGGTGAGTTTGTGGGTCAATATTTGGGTTTACTCTTATTGAAATTCTTGCAATTTTATTTAACTCTTTCGCAATAATTTCAACTCTTTCAAGCTCTGCATAACTTTCAACATTTATCATTAAAATACCAAATTCTAAAGCTTGTCTAATCTCTTCATCTATTTTTCCAACTCCTGAAAAAATGATTTTATATGGAGATATTCCAACTTTTAGAGCTCTTTTTACTTCGCCAATACTTACACAATCAGCCCCTGCTCCTAGTGAAGCCAAATGTTTAATAACACTTAAATTTGAATTTGATTTAACTGCATATGCTAAAAGTGATTTTCTAGCTTTAAATGCCTCTTTTAATTGATTATACTGTTGTGTCATATGATTAAAATCATAAACATAATAAGGTGTTTGATACTTTTGCGCTAGTTGCTTATAGTCAATATTCATTTTTTTCCTATTTTCGTAAATTCTTAGTTCAAAATTTTGATAAACTCTAAAATAAAAATTCTAAAAAACAAAAGAGAGTCTCAATAATTTGAGACTCTCTTAAAAATTTGATTTAAAATTAGTTTTTTTCGCCATTCCAAGCAATAGTTGCTTTTCCACTTTCATCAAATTCAACTGCAGGCATTCCCATGATATTAAAACCGCAATCAACATAGTGAATTTCACCTGTTACTGCACTGCTTAAATCACTTAGTAAATACATTCCAGAATTTCCTACTTCATCTATTGTAACATTTTTCTTTAAAGGAGCGTGTGCTTCATTCCATTTAAGCATAAATCTAAAATCACCAATTCCAGCTGCTGCTAAAGTTTTAATAGGTCCTGCACTAATAGCATTTACTCTAATTCCATCTTTTCCTAAATCTTCTGCAAGATATTTTGTAGTCATCTCTAATGCAGCTTTTGCAACACCCATTAAATTATAGTTTGGAATATATTTTACTCCGCCATAATATGAAAGTGTTAAAATTGAAGAATTATCTGATAATAATGGTTTTAATTCTCTTGTAATTTCAATAAGCGAATAAACTGAAATATCCATAGCTATATCAAAAGCGTTTTTTGATATATCATAAAATCTTCCACTTAAGCCCTCTTTTGGAGCAAAAGCAATAGAGTGAACAATAAAATCAATCTTTCCTAAATCTTTTTCGATTGATTGTCTTAAAGCTACTATTTCTTCTGGATTACTTACATCACAAGGATATACATAAGCTTCACTTCCAAACTCAGCTGCAATTGGTTCAACTCTTTTTTTCAAGCTATCATTTAAATATGTAAACGCAATTGTTGCACCTTGTTGTGCACAAGCTTTTGCAATACCATAAGCAATAGATTTATTGTTTGCAACGCCTAAAATTACCCCTTTTTTTCC
>CAYJFN010000199.1:0-3124 GCA_964369325.1 uncultured Arcobacteraceae bacterium | reverse complement strand
TTCATAACTTTATTCCAAGCTTTAATAAAGTCATCTACAAATCTCTCTTTACTATCAGTTTGTGCATAAACTTCTGCGATTGCTCTTAACTGAGAATTTGAACCAAAAATTAAATCAACTCTAGTTGCACTATATTTTACTTCACTACAATTTCTTGCTTTACCTTCAAATTCTTCTTCAAATTCATCAATACTATTCCATGTATGATTCATATCTAATAAATTTATAAAAAAGTCATTACTTAAAGTTCCTACATTGTATGTAAATAACCCTTTTTTAGAATTATCATAGTTTGCACCCAATGCTCTCATTCCACCAACAAGAACAGTCATTTCTGGAGCAGTAAGTCCTAATAATTGTGCTTTATCTACAAGTAACTCTTCTGCTTTTAAAGAGTATCTTTTCTTTTGAAAATTTCTAAATCCATCAGCTATTGGTTCTAAATATGTAAATGATTCAACATCAGTTTGCTCTTGTGTTGCATCAGTTCTTCCTGCATAAAAAGGTACAACTTTTTCAAAGCCTGCATTTAATGCTGCCTTTTCAACAGCTACGCAACCACCTAAAACTATTATATCTGCTAAAGATATTTTGCTTGAATTACTTTGTTTATTAAACTCATTTTGAATAACTTGAAGCTTTTTAATTACTTCTTGAGTTCCTTTATTTACTTCCCAACTATTTTGAGGAGCTAAATTTATTCTAGCACCATTTGCACCACCTCTTTTATCAGAATCTCTATATGTAGATGCTGATGCCCAAGCTGTATAAACAAGCTGAGAAATAGTTAAGCCGGAATTTAATATTTTTTCTTTTATCTGTTTTATTTCATTTTCACTTATTAATTGACCTTGAATTTTGGGAACATTATCTTGCCAAATAAAATCTTCTTTAGGTACATCTGCACCCAAATATCTTGATTTTGGTCCCAAGTCTCTATGTGTTAATTTAAACCAAGCTTTTGCAAATGCTTCTTTAAATTCTTCTGGATTTTCATAAAATCTTTTTGAAATTGGTCCATAAATTGGGTCTAATTTTAAAGCCAAATCACTTGTAAACATCATTGTAGGAATTTTCTTAGTTTTATCATGTGCTTTAGGTGCTAAGTGCTCTTCTTTTGGACTTACTGGTTCCCACTGCCAAGCTCCTGCTGGTGATTTAACTAAGTTCCAATCGTAAGTGTATAATATTTCAAAAAACTCATTATCCCATCTTGTAGGATTTGCAGTCCATGAACCTTCAAGACCACTTGAAATAGTATCATCACCTTTTCCACTTAAAAATTTACTTATCCATCCAAACCCTTGAGCTAGAATTCCTTCTGCTTCTGGTTCTGGTCCTACATTTGATGCATCTCCAGCTCCATGAGCTTTTCCAAAAGTATGTCCACCTGCAATTAATGCAACTGTCTCTTCATCATTCATAGCCATTCTTGCAAATGTTTCTCTAATATCTTTTGCAGATTCTAAAGCATTTGGTTCACCATTTGGTCCTTCTGGGTTTACATATATTAATCCCATTTGAACAGCAGCCAATGGATTTTCTAAGTCTTCACTTACGTGTTTATCTTCATGATATCTTTCATCACCCAACCAAGTATTTTCACTTCCCCAGTAAATATCCTCTTCTGGCTCATAAATATCTACTCTACCACCTGCAAAACCAATTGTTTTTAAACCCATAGAATCTAGTGCCATATTTCCTGTTAAGATAAATAAATCAGCCCAAGATATACTATTCCCATATTTTTGTTTTATTGGCCATAAAAGTCGTCTTGCTTTATCTAAATTAACATTATCTGGCCAACTATTTAATGGCGCAAATCTTTGATTTCCTGTTGAAGCACCACCTCTTCCATCACCAGTTCTATATGTTCCTGCACTGTGCCATGCCATTCTTATAAAAAATGGTCCATAATGACCATAATCTGCTGGCCACCACTCTTGTGAATTTGTCATTAGATCTTTTAAATCATTTTTTATAGCTTCTAAATCTAATTTTTCAAACTCTTTTTTATAATCAAACTCTTCACCTAGTGGATCAACTTTTGTTGAGTGTTGTGAAAGTATTTTTAAGTTTAGCTGATTAGGCCACCAATCTTTGTTATAAGTTCCTTTATTACTTGTAGCAGGATTAACTACACTTTTTTTATCACTTCCTAATCCTGTAATTGGACATTTTGCCATTATATTACCTCATTCTATTTTTTATTATATGATAAATTTTATCAACAAAGAAATATTATCATTTAATATTTTAGTTTTATCTGAGTGTTTTTTATTAATTAGATATTTTTAAGGTTTAATTAAATGTAGCTTTTTTATTTTAACACATATTATAAATCATTGTAAATATCGTATAACATTGTTTGTTAATAAAGATATAAATTTGTGTACTTAAGCCACATTAATACTAAAAAGTTACATAAGAGTAATATAAAGTCTAAAGAGATAAAAGAAAAATAGTATAAGTTTGTAATAAACTTATACTATTTTAATTATAATTTAATAAGATTGTTTTTTACTTTATAATGTGTTTGAACAAATGAGTTTAAAATTATTTCACTATTTACTATTTCTAAAGTTTTTGGCTCAAATAACTCTCCAAATAGTGATTTACCTCCGCCCAATAAAATTGGTATTGTAGAGATTATCATTTCATCAATTAAATCTTCACTTAAAAAGCTTTGTATTGTTTTTCCACCATCTACATAAAAATTGTTGAAACCCATTAAGTTTAAAGATTTAATTATTTCAGTAGGTGAACCCTTTATCAACTCAATTTTATTCTCATACCCATTTGGTATAAATTTCATTGAGTTGCTTGCAACAAACACTTTTTTTTCATATGGCCACTCAACATCAAAGTTTTTAACTACTTCGAATGTATTTCTGCCCATAACTACACAATCAATTGTGTCCATAAAGTTTGAAAAGTTAATTTTAGTTTCTTCATTCATTGGTATTTGATTTAACCAATCAACACTATCATTTTTATTTGCAATATACCCATCTAAACTAACTGCAATATATACTTTATTGGACACATAAAACCTTTATTGATATTATAATTACATCATTCCAGGCATTCCGCCCATTCCACCCATACCGCTCATATCAGGCAT
>CAYJFN010000198.1:0-3130 GCA_964369325.1 uncultured Arcobacteraceae bacterium | reverse complement strand
TAGCTTTTTCAATAGCACCTAAAAGGCTTTTTTCCCAAGGATTAACAACAATTGTAGTAGCATCTGACGCTAAAACTGAACCAACCTGATTTAAATCAGTCATTGTTCCGTAGTAATCAACTTTTACACCATCTAAAACAGCAGTCGTAACTTTTCCTGTTCTTAGTGTTCTGTACTCTTTTTTTAAAGCCTCAATAGACTTTTCCATATGGTCTTTTGTTTCTTGATAAATTTCATTTAACATTTAACTTTCCTATTGGTAAATTTGATATCCATTATTTTTTAGGTATTTATTATATTGATTTTTCAGTTATAGCCAACTTAAAGAGTATTTCGGTAAGTTGGCTTAATTTTTATTTATCCATTTTGTTAGTGTATCATATAAAACTGCTGGCGAAATAGGTTTTGTAATATGTTCATTCATTCCAATTTGTAAGCTTCTTTCTCTGTCTTCATTTGCAGCATGTGCAGACATAGCAATAATTGGCAAGTCTTTATATTTTGGATTTTCTCTTATAATTTTAGTTGCCATTAAACCGTCCATAACTGGCATTTGAATATCCATTAAAATTGCAGAATATTTTTCTTCTTCAAGCATTGATATTGCAATTTGTCCATTTTGCGCTATGTCAACAGTATACCCTTCTTTTTCTAATAAAGTTTTAGCAATTAATTGGTTTATATTATTATCTTCAACTAATAAAATATGCTCTTTTTTAATATATTCTTTTTGTTCTTGATTTGAAGTACTGTTTATGACATGGCTATGTTTTTTATGAGAAATCTCAAAAGGAATTGTAAAGAAAAAACTTGACCCTTTTCCTAATTGGCTTTCAACCCAAATTTTTCCATTCATCATTTCAACAATTAATTTACAAATAGGAAGACCAAGACCTGTTCCACCATATTTTCTAGTTATTGATGAATCAGCTTGCATAAATGGGTCAAACAGTTGTATTATGTGTTCTTGTGAAATTCCCATTCCACTATCTTCTACTGTAAATTGGTAGGTTACATTTTCACTATTTTTATTTATTTGATCTATTTTTAAATTGACATAGCCACTTGATGTAAATTTGATTGCATTTCCTATTAAGTTTATTAAAACTTGTTTTACTCTTAGCGGGTCACCAATTATTGGTATATGAGTAAACTCTTCTTGGGTAATGTTAAAGTTAATATTTTTTTGTTTCACACTTTCAATAAAAAGAGTTTGAACTTCCATGCAGATTTTATTAATTGTAAATTCAATGCTTTCCATTTCAAGTTTTCCAGCTTCTATTTTGGAAAAATCTAAAATGTCATTTAATATTCTTAAAAGTTCATTCGCTGAGAATAGTGTTTTATCTACATAATCTTGTTGCAATAGATCTAAATGAGTATCATTTAATATATGCAAAAGCCCAATAATTCCATTCATAGGAGTTCTTACTTCATGACTCATATTAGCTAAAAATTCGCTCTTTGCTTTTGCATTTTGTTCAGCAACCTCTTTTGCATGAATAAGCGCTTTTTCATTTTTTTTAATTTCTGCTAACATTGTTTTTTGTTCACGTAAATCAATAGTATACGCGAGTATTACTTCTTCATAATTAAGATAGGTTTTTATAAGAGTAATTTTACAAGGTATTTCTTCTCCATTTAATTTTTTATGATGCCATTCAAACTCATGAAAGCCATTTTCTAATGCTATTAATATTTGCTCATGAGCTGATTCTTTCGAGAGTTTTCCATCAGGTTGATATCTGGGAGACAATTCATAAAACTTCTCCGAATACTCTTTTTGATTGTTAAGTTCAAAAAGTTCAACTACTTTTTTGTTGCAATCAATATTATTAAACTGACTATCCCAAAGACTAGCGCAAATTGGGCTTTCATCAAACATAAGCCTCATTCTATCTTCAGCCAATTTTGCCTTTTCTATATTTTCTTCAAGTTCTCTTTGATCTGTTAAATAAGTAACGAGCATATCTTGGTCTTTGTATTTGACTTTTGAAATGCTTACTTCAAAAGGAATTTTTTCTCCATTTAAATTCATTCCTGTCCAAGGTGATTTTGCCTCCCCATACTCTAATGCTTCTGTTAATACTTTCTGCATTTTTTCTAGTGAATCCATGCCATCTGGCTGATATTTAGGTATTAAATTAAAAAAGTTATCTATAAAATCTTGTGCGGCATTAAGTCCAAATGTAAGCGCTAGGGCTTTATTGCAAGAGTGAAGTTGAAAATTGCTATCAAAGATTAAAGCTCCTAGTGGGCTAGAATCAAGCATAATTTTATTGTAATCACCAATATCTTTTATTTCTTCAAATTCTTTGTAGAAATTAAGTGTGGCTTGTGTTTCTTTTAGTTTTTTCTTTGTAAATTCTAATTCTTCAAATAATTTTTTTGGATCTAACAACTCTTTAGCATCTTCTATTTTTGTAGTCAATTTCATCTCCTTTTAGATATTTAAGGGACAATAATATACAGAGTAATAAGTATACCAAAATAGTACCATTTTGTCACTACTTTTAAGATTTATTATAAAATTATTTAATTAATAGTTTCGTGCTTATTGTATAGTAGTTTGTGCTTAAAATAACTCTTGTTCGGTTGTTTTTTAAAGGAATATTTACAACTTCATCAATTAAACCATCTTTTACATCTATTTCTTGCCATTTTTGACCAGTTACATAAAGTTTTATTTTTTTAATTTTTGGATCAACTTTTGCTGATATTTTTTTTAAAATACCATCTTTTGGAAACTCTTTTGGTTCAATCCATTGAGCTTCTAAAGAGTTGTATCTTAGTTTTTCTTTTATGTTAACATCGCCAACTAATGCAATTCTATTAATATCTAGTGCATCACTTTTAGAGTTTACAGAACCACTATTTTGATTTACAATTGAATTAAATTCAAATTGAGAAATAGCTTCTTTTACTCTTTGGTCATATTCACCATAAGCATAAGCATAGCTTTTTGGTTTATACCCTATATTTCTTTCAAAAACTTCAATACCTTTTTTTGTATCTTCGTATATCTCTTGAGAGCTAAGCTTTGTTAGGTGTGGATGAGTATATCCATGAAGTTCAATTGTTCCATACTTTGATGCCTCTTTTAGTTCAGTCCAAGTCATAAAATCGCTAT
>CAYJFN010000197.1:0-3159 GCA_964369325.1 uncultured Arcobacteraceae bacterium | reverse complement strand
TAACTAAGTTCTTCTAATTTTTTCTCATAAAAACTATTAAGCTTATCAAGCTCCTCTTGTTTTACACTTAAAACTTCAAACTTACTATCAAGCTCTTTTTCAAGCTTTGAGATATCTTTTGAAACTTGTGTTAAAGCATGGTTATCACCTTTTGCAGTAAGTCTTGACAACTCATTTTTTTGCTCATCTAAAAGTGTTTCAAGCTTTTGTATTTCTTCTTCTAAAGGAGCAATTTCTTTTTTAAGTGGACTTGTTGCCTTACTCTTTTCTTGAACAACTGCAGCACGAAGTTTTTTTATCTCTTTTTTGTTTACTTTTGGTGCTTTTACTTTTTTAGTTTCAACAATATCATCATCCCAACCAATTTTTTCTAAAAACTCATCATAAGTTCCATTAAAATAATCAGCTCCATCATTTGTAAACACAATAAGTCTATCACAAACTAATCTTAGCAACTCTTCACTGTGCGTTACAATTATACAAGAGCCTTCAAATGCTTTTATTGCATTTACAAGTGCTTCAATAGAAGCCATATCAAGGTGGTTTGTAGGCTCATCTAGGAAAAGTAAGTTTACATCTTTTGCAATAATTTTTCCAAGCATTACCCTACTTTTCTCTCCTCCTGAAAGAAGTGAGATTTTTTTCTTAGCATTATCACCTGAAAACATCATAAGCCCAGCAATACTTCTAATAGTTGACTCAGGTAGCTTTATATTTGTAGAGTGAATTTCATCCATAATAGTGTTGTTTAAATTCAAGTGTGAAATATTTGTTTGTCCAAAATGCCCAAACACAGTTGAAGTATGATAATCCACACTTCCACTTAAAGATTTTAACTCACCTGCAAGTACATTTAGTAAAGTTGATTTTCCTTTACCATTTTTTCCAATAATTCCTATAGTTTCACCTTTATTTAGTGCAAATGTAATATCTTTAAACAAAATATTATCACTACTATATCCAAAGCTTACATCTTTTACTTCAAGCAAAAATTTTGCTGCTGTTGGTTTGTAGTTAAAGTCAAACTTCAAGTTTGCGTCATATTGTAAATCTTCTAAAATATCCATCTTTTCTAAGATTTTAACTTTTGATTGTGCTAGTGTAGCAGTTGCTGCTCTTGCTTTATTCTTTGCAATAAACTCTTCAAGCTCTTTTATCTTTTTATCTTGTGCTACTTTTTGTTTTTCATAGTGTTCTTCATTGCTTTCAAGTTGTTCATAAAACTTTTTAGTACCACCTTGTACCATAAAAGCACTTTTTCTTATAATCCCCATTGTATGAGTACAAACACTATCCATAAAATCTCTGTCGTGAGTGATTAAAATCACTTCACCCTCAAAAGATTTTAAAAAGGCTTTTAGCCATCTAATAGATAAAATATCTAAGTAGTTTGTAGGCTCATCTAGTAGCAACATATTTGGTTCAGCTAAAAGAAGTTTTGCAAGATTTATTCTAATTTGATAACCACCTGAAAAAGATTTTGGGTCTTTTTCTAAATCTTCTTGAGTAAATCCAAGTCCAAATAAAATTTTCTCTGCTTTATAAATATTATACATATCCTCTTCACTTAAAGCAAGGGCAGTTTCATCTATAAGTGTCTTTTCTTTGAAATCAAAATACTGTTTTAAAGCACCTATTTTATAGTTTTTAGGGATTGCTATTTCTCCACTTTCTGCTTGTTCTTCACCCAAAATCAGTTTAAAAAGTGTAGATTTTCCACTTCCATTTCTCCCAACTAGCCCTATTTTATTTCCTGCATTTAGTCTTAAATCCAAATCTTTATAAAGCTCATTCGTAGGGTAACTTTTTGATATATTTACTAGTTCTATCATCTCTTCTCTTTTTTGTTTAATAAAAAAAGGCAAGATTTCTCTTGCCTTTTATGTTTAGTCTTAATTTTAGTGTAAGTCAGCGTTTAGCTTAACTTCTCTTGTACTTCTCATAGCAATTGTTTGTCCTGTTGAAGAGTTTACTCTAAAGTGAACTCCATTAACTCCAATAAAATCACTTCCTTTCATAACTGTTGTGATATTTTTATCTGGATTTATCTCTTTTAACTGCTCAACTGCTTTTTCGCTTAGTGCAATTTTAGTTCCAGGTAAGATTGTAACACCAGCATCTAAAATACAACCATCACCAATAGCTGTACCTGTGCAAGAGTTAGCACCTAAAAGTGTATTTGCTCCAATACTTACAGGTACTCCATCTGTTCCACTTAAAACTCCTAAAATAGAAGCTCCTCCACCAACATCTGAACCAGCTCCAACTACTGCACTTGAAGAAATTCTTCCTTCAACCATAACCACACCTTCAGTTCCTGCATTAAAGTTAACATAAGCAGCCCCAGGCATAACAGTTGTTCCAGCAGCTAATTGTGCTCCAAATCTAACCTTACTAGTTTCAAGTATTCTTGTGTTATCAGCAGGAATAATATGAGATAAAAATCTTGGAAATTTATCTACCATGATAATTTCAGGATATTTATTTGCAAGTTTTAGTGCGATTTCATTTTCTCTTAACCAGTCTAACTCAATAGGAGTAGAACCTGTTGTCCACGCACAATTGTGAAGTTTACCAAACGCACCATTTAAGTTTAGGCTTCTTAGTTTTGCTTTCCCAGTTGAAAGAGCATATAGTTTTAAATAAACACTCTCAGTTGTTTGAGGGTCAGTGTCATCAAAAATAAATACAACTTTAAAGTTTTCTGCACTTAGTCCAGTTTGTAGTGGAAGTGAAGCTAATTGTGAAACTACTTGAACATTTTTATGCTCATCACCTTTTGCTTCAGGAATATATGGTCTAAATGTTTCCACGCAATTTGTTAAAAACACATCGTTTACATCACAAACTAACTCACTTGCAGTTGTGTCAATATTTTGTCCTGCTTCTTTTAGTGCATTTAAAAATACTGCTGCACTTCCATAGTTTTCTTCCCAGTTTACCACAGGGAAAGTTGCTTGAAGGATTTTGTCTTTGTTTATTTGTCCTCTATCAACTCTAGCAATACCAAATCCAATAGGATTTCTATACCAACTTTGTGCTTGTATGTCTTGAACTTTTGCTTTGAACTCTTCTTTAGTAAATATCATAACTATCCTTTATAAATTTTGCGAATTTTATCTAAAAAAGTTTTAAGAGGATATAAGGATTGTAACAATT
>CAYJFN010000196.1:0-3179 GCA_964369325.1 uncultured Arcobacteraceae bacterium | reverse complement strand
ATATGGTTAAATCTCTTAGAACTTTGGTAGAGCAAGATATGCCATTTTTGATGACAGAAAGGTTAAGTAGGGTTGAAAGACTTGAAGAGACTTTAAATAGAGCAGATATTCAAACTCATGAGAAATACAGAATTATATTAGAAGCTTTTAAAATAGAGTATGACTACGCAAAATCAATTGAAAGCTATCAAGCAGAACTTGATGGAAAAACATACAACTTTTTAAGACTAGGAAGAACTGCTTTATATTATCAAAGCCTAGATTTAAAAGATTATGGTTATTACAATAAACAATCTAAAACTTGGAAAATAATATCAGATATGACTTCAAAATCAAATATCAGAAAAGGAATAAAAATAGCAAATAAGCAACAAAATGTTGATTTGCTTAATCTGCCATTTTTAGCTTCTAAAGGGAGTAAATAATGAGAGTTTTATTTACATTAATGGTTTCACTTACATTTGCTTTTTCAATTAATCTTGAAACTTTATTACAAAGTGTAAAGGCAGACTCTGCAAAAGAGTTACAAGAAGAGAAACAAAGACTTCAAGAGTTTATTGACAATAAAAATGAACAAGCTTTATTACTAAAAAAAGTTCAAGATGAGCTAAAAGTTGCAGAACAAAAATCAGAAGAGTTAATAAAAGAAGTTGATAAAAATGAACTTATTTTAGAAGAAAAAGAGACAGAACTTTCAACAAAGGCAGCTGATTTAGGAGAGATGTTTGGAAGTGTAAGACAAACTTCAGCAGACTTTTTAACAACATATCAAGACTCACTAACTGCTTCACAAGACCCTTCAAAAGAGGCAATTTTTGCAAAATTAGCAGAGTCTAAAAAGTTAGCAAATATAGAAGAGCTAACGCAGTTTTGGCATACTATGTTAGATGAAATTATAAAAAGTGGAAGTATTGATAAGTATAATGCATCAATTATTTTAAATAATGGGGAAAAAGTAAATGAAGATGTTACAAGAGTAGGGCTATATGCAGCTGTTTCTGATGGAAAATATTTAAACTATTCAAGTGATATGAAATCACTTGTAGAACTTGCAGTTCAACCAAATTCATCTATGACTAGTCTTGCAAAAGATTTTGAAGGCTCAAATGGTATTGCAAATATAGTAATTGACCCAACAAGAGGTACTTTACTTGAAATGATAGAAAACAATCCAACACTACTTGATAGAGTAAAACAAGGTGGAATTGTAGGGTATATTATTATTGCACTTGGAGTTTTAGGGGTATTATTTGCTATTTATAAAATGGTAATTTTAAATATGTATTCAATGAAAATAAATACACAAATGAAAAACTTAAATGAAAAAAATGTAAATACAAACAACTCTTTAGGAAAAATTGCAGATGTATTTTATAAAAACATAAATGACTCTATGAATGACCTTGAGATTAAAATTGGTGAAGCAATTATGAAAGAGACTAATAATATAACAAAAGGTCAAAGTTTTGTAAAATTACTTGCTGCAGTTACTCCTCTTTTAGGACTTTTAGGAACTGTTACAGGTATGATACAAACATTCCAAGCTATCACTTTATTTGGAACAGGTGACCCAAAACTGATGGCAGGAGGTATTTCAACTGCACTTATTACAACGGTTTTAGGACTAGTTACTGCTATTCCACTACTTTTTGCATATACGTATATCTCTTCAAAAGCAGCGAAATTAGTTTCTATTTTAGAAGAACAAAGTGTTGGGCTATTAGCTAAAACATTGAAGTAAAATGATTGAGTTATACCTAGACGACCTTTTAGCCTTTTTTGAAAAAGGTGGTGTTGTACTTTACGTAGTATTTGTAATTGCATTTTTCTTATGGGGATTGCTTATAGAAAGATATATTTATATCTCTTTTGTTTATAAAAAAGAGAAACAAGCAATCTTAGAGAGCCTTAAATCAATTAGTGCAACAAATAGATTTAAAGATGAAGTAAAACGCTCAATGGCACAAGAGTCAAAAGATAGACTTCAGCAAGGGCTTGTTTTTATAAAGCTTTTAATCATAGTTTGTCCTTTAGTTGGACTACTTGGAACAGTTACTGGTATGATAGCAGTTTTTGATGTAATGGCAATTATGGGAACAAGTGATGTTAAAGCAATGGCAAATGGTGTATCAATGGCAACAATTCCTACAATGGCAGGACTAGTTATAGCACTTAGTGGTATTTTATTTGAAAGAAAGCTTGAATTATCAATTAAATATAGAACACAAAAGTTTGAATTAGAACTTTCAAAGGCAATATAAATGAGAAGATTTTCACGACAAAAAAACACAGAAGAGACTCAAATAGATTTAACTCCAATGCTTGATGTTGTTTTTATTATGTTAATATTTTTTATTGTTACAACCTCTTTTGTAAAAGAATCAGGGATTGATGTAAATAGACCAAGTGCTCAAAGTTCTGAGCAAAAGGGTCAAGCAAATATATTTATTGCAATTAGAAACAATGATGAGATTTGGATAGATAAAAGAATGGTTGATTTAAGATCAGTTAGAGCAAACATAGAAAGACTAAAAGCAACTAACTCTCAAAATTCTGTTGTAATCCAATCAGATAAAGAGGCTAAAACGGGAGTTTTAGTAAGCGTTATGGATCAAATAAGACTTGCAGGAATTTTTAATATTTCAATCTCAACATCAAAAGAGAACTAGTATGAGAATTTTTATTTCTATTTTTCTCTCATTAACTATTTGTGTGAGCATATTTTTTGGTATGCACTTAATGACAAGTAGTGATGAACTAACTTCACAAAAGAAGAGTGAAACTAGACATTTAGTCTATTTAAGAGATAAAAATGAGACAAATATAGAGAAGAAAAAAAGAGTAAAACCAAAAGAGCCAGAAAAACAAGAGCCTATTAAAAAGATTAAAATGGTTTCGCAACCACCTAAAGTAAATCAAAAAGTTACAATAAAACCTCTTGATATGAATATCCCAAGAGATTTAAATCTTTCAAAAATATCTTCTTTAAGTGGTGCTCAAATAGCTCCTGCAGGGTTTTTAGATGCAAATAGTTTACAAGCAGTAAGAAGAGTAAATCCAGAGTATCCAAGACGAGCTCAAATGAGAAAACAAGAGGGATTTGTAGAGTTAGCTTTTGATATAAGCCAAAGTGGAGATGTTTCAAACATAAGAGTTTTAAGTGCAAGTCCTGAAGGTGT
>CAYJFN010000195.1:0-3258 GCA_964369325.1 uncultured Arcobacteraceae bacterium | reverse complement strand
AAAACAAAACTACTAAAATAGTTAGAATATCTCTTTTTATATTTTTCGTGTGTTTATAAATTCCTAAAATTGCTGTGGTAAAAAATAACACCATTTGCAAAATAATTGGAACTTTTCCTTGGAAAGTAAAAAAAATAAGAAGTGCAGAGTTTGATATAAAAAAACTTATAAAACCAAAATACAAAGGTCTTGTGTTGTTTTTTGTACTTGTTGCCATTAAATATGCTCCAAGTATAGAAAAAACTGCTCCAAAAATCTCAAGTAAAATTAACATAGCCTATCCAAAATATTTTTGCAAGTCTATCTTATAATGATTTAGTTTTTGGTTACAGTGTAAAGACATATCTAAATTATCCTATTATAACCAACATTTAGATAGACTATCATCTTTAAATAAAAAGGATTTTCAAACTTTTATGGCACTAATAGACTTACAAAATATAAACAAACAATATGATACAAAGATTATTTTAAAAGAGGCAAATTTTACTTTGCTTGAAGGGCAAAGAGTAGCAGTAATTGGGCAAAATGGACAAGGAAAATCTACTTTAATGAAGATTATTATGAATCAAGTTGAAGCAGATAGTGGAACAGTTTCAATTGATAAATCACTTAAAATTGAGATGCTTGACCAACAACCAAAATTTACTCAAAATTTAACAGTACGAGATGCAATAGAATCACAACTTGTCGAAATAAAAAAAGCAAAAGATGAGTATGAGCAAATCACACTTGATTTAGCAACACAATATGAAAACAAAGAGTTATTAAATCGACAAGCATATTTAGCAAACTACATTGATTTTCATAATGCTTGGGATTTAGATAATTTAATTGAAAGAGTTTTAAAAGAGTTTGCTCTAAAAGAGTTTGAAAACAAAGATGTGAATTTACTAAGCGGAGGGGAACAACGCCGTGTTAGTCTTGCAGGACTACTTTTAAAAAAGCCTGACGTTTTACTACTTGATGAGCCAACAAACCACTTAGATGTATATATGGTTGAATTTTTAGAGCAACTACTGATTAAAAACAATTTTACACTAGTTTTTATCTCTCACGATAGGTATTTTATAGATAATATCGCAACAAGTGTTGTAGAAATAGATGGTGGAGTGCTACGAAAATTTAATGGTGGATATAGCTCCTATTTAGAACAAAAACAACAAATTTTACAAAATATGCAAAAAGATCATGAAAATCTTCTTCGGCTTGTAAAACAAGAGGCTCATTGGATGCAAAGAGGTGTTACTGCTAGAAGAAAAAGAAATGAAAGAAGAAAAGCAGAGTATTTTGAACTAAAGAAAAAAGCAAAAACAAATCCAGCCCAAATAAGAAAAATGTCTTTAGAACTTCAACGAGAGCAAAAATCATTTAATAGTGATGATATGCAAAACAAAAAAAAGATGCTTTTTGAAATAGAAAAAATAGACAAATCATTAGGTGAAAAACTATTAATCAAAAATTTTTCAACTAGAATTTTGCAAAAAGATACCATTGCAATTGTTGGACCAAATGGTACAGGAAAATCAACTTTACTTAAAATATTTTTGGGCAAACTTCAAGTTGATAGTGGAGTTTTTAAAAAAGGAGATTTTCAAATAGGTTATTTTGACCAACATAGAGAAATGCTTGATGATAATAAAAATATCTTAGAAACATTTTGTCCAAATGGAGGAGATAGGATTCTACTAAATGATGGTAGAGATATGCATGTTTTTGGATATCTAAAAAACTTTTTATTTCCAAAAGAGTATTTAGACAAAAAAGTCGGAATGCTTAGTGGTGGAGAAAAAAATAGAATTGCCCTCGCCCTACTTTTTACTAAAAAAGTTGATTGTTTAGTCTTAGATGAACCAACAAATGATTTAGATATTCCTACAATTAATATTTTAGAAGAGTATTTACAAAACTTTCAAGGAGCATTAATCTTTGTAAGTCATGATAGATATTTTGTTGATAAAATTGCAAAAAAACTCTATGTGTTTAAAGGGTATAATGGCGAAATAATAGAAAGCTTTCAACCATATAGCCAATATTTAGAAATAGAAAAAGAATTACACCAGCTTGGTGAATTTGAAAAAGAGCTTTTAAAACAATCTCAAACTTCAAGTAAACCAACACAAATAAAAGAAAAAAAACAGACAAAACTTAGCTATAAAGATCAAAGAGAATATGACTCTTTACCAGAAATAATTGAAAATTATGAAATAAAAATTGAAGAACTTAATGTTTGTTTATCAAATCCAAAATGTTATGAACAAAGAGGAATAGTAGCTGTTTCTCAAGAGTTGCAAGAATTAAAATCAGAATATGAAGAAAAAGTTGAACGATTTTTAGAATTAGAAGAGCTTATAGAAAGCTTTAAAGAATAATTTAATATAATAGGCGCTATATTTTACATAAAAGGCTATACAATGAGTTTAATTGAACAATTAAAAAATGATTTAAAAGAAGCAATGAAGGCTAAAGACATCTTAAAAAGAGATAGCATTAGAGCTATTAATACTATGATTAAACAAGTTGAAGTTGATGAAAGAAAAGAATTAAATAATGAAGATGTTATTAAACTAATTCAACGAGGAATAAAACAAAGAGAAGAAGCTGCAACTCAATATAAAGATGCTGGTAGAGATGATTTAGTTCAAAAAGAGATGGAGCAAGTTGAAGTATTTAAACTATATTTACCACAACAACTAAGTGATGATGAACTAGAAAACCAAATGAAAGAAATTATTGCTAAAGTTGAAGCAACATCTATGAAAGATATGGGTAAAGTTATGGGAGTAGCTACTAAAACATTTGCAGGAGTTGCTGATGGAAAAAGAATTAATGAAATGGTAAAAAAACTTTTAGGATAAAATCATGCAAAATAGCATCAAAGAAGTAGTAAAAAAACATTTCTTAATTTACGTGAAAAAGATATTCTTCCAATTCCTTCTGAATATAATAAAGAATTCTGTAAAGTAGCAAAAGAGCTTAATGTTGATGTTAATGAATGCAAAAAATTCAAAGAATTTGTTCTAAAACTTGATCAAAAAGAAAAAGAAGAGATTAAAAAGAAGGAAATTAAAACTCCTGAAGAATTAATTCCAATATTACTTGAAAGAATAGCAGTTAAAAACGTAACAAAATTAAGTGAAATGCTTACATCTTCATTAACCCCTTCTATTAATTTAAAATTTGATGAACGTTTAGCAAGATTCAATATAAAAATTGGAAGTTCACCTGAACTAATTTTTGAAGAAGATATACAAAACG
>CAYJFN010000194.1:0-3258 GCA_964369325.1 uncultured Arcobacteraceae bacterium | reverse complement strand
AGGGTAAGTATGCCCGATATTGATATGGACTTTTGTCAAAGCAGACGAGGAGAAATTATTGATTATGTTGTTGAACAATATGGAAGAGCCAATGTTGCACAAATCATAACTTTTGGTAAGCTTTTAGCAAAAGGGGTGATAAGAGATGTTGCAAGAGTTTTAGATATGCCTTATGCAAAAGCAGATGCTATGGCAAAACTAATTCCAGATGAACTTGGAATTAATTTAAATGACTCTTACGAAAAAGAACCAAAGATAAAAGAACTATGTGAAACTGATCCTCAAGCTGCAAGAGTTTGGGAATTTGCACTAGCACTTGAAGGGTTAAATAGAAACGCAGGAACACATGCAGCTGGGGTGGTTATTTCAAATGAGCCATTATGGAAAAAAGCTCCATTATTTAAACCAAGTGGTCTTGATACTTTAGCAACTCAATATAATGGAAAATATGTAGAAGATGTTGACTTAATAAAGTTTGACTTCTTAGGACTAAAGACTTTAACAGTAATTGAACAAGCAAATCAACTAATAGAAAAACGACATGGTAAAAGAGTAGATTTTATTCATACAGATGTAAATGATAAAGGGGTTTATGACCTTATCCAAACAGGGCATACAATAGGACTATTTCAAATAGAGTCAGATGGTATGCAAGATTTAAATAAAAGACTTAAACCATCTAATTTTGAAGATATCATAGCCGTACTTGCTCTTTATAGACCAGGACCAATGGAATCAGGAATGTTAGATGATTTTATTGATAGAAAACATGGAAGAAAAGAGATAAATTATTTTTATGATGAATTCACTGCTCCATTAAAACCTATACTAGAACCAACTTATGGAGTAATTGTTTATCAAGAACAAGTTATGCAAATTGTTCAAACTATTGGGGGCTTCTCTTTGGGGGGAGCAGATTTAGTCAGAAGAGCAATGGGTAAAAAAATCAAAGAAGAGATGGATAAATTAAAAGGTGAGTTTGCAGATGGTGGTGTTAAAAAAGGTTACCAAAGAGCACACTGTGAAGAACTTTTTGATTTGATTGTAAAGTTTGCTGGATATGGATTTAATAAATCACACTCAGCTGCTTATGCGCTTGTAACATTTTATACATCATATTTAAAAAGATATTATCCATGTGAGTTTATGGCAGCACTTCTAACACTTGAAAAAGACAATACAGACAAAGTTGTTAAATATATGGATGAGGTTAGAAGATTAGAGCTTGATATTTTTCCTCCAGATATAAATAAATCTGACTTAGTTTTTTCTGCAACTGATATTAACAATAAAGAAGTTGTTATGTTTGGAATGGGTGCTATAAAAGGTGTGGGGGATGTTGCTATTAACTCTATTTTAGCAAGTAGAAAAGAGGGTGCTTTTAAAGATTTTAGTGATTTTATAAGTAGGATTGATGGAAGCAAAGTTAATAAAAGAGTTATTGAAGCACTTGCAAAGTCAGGAGCTTTTGATAGTTTTGGCTATTCAAGAAGATCTTATTTGGAGCAAATTGAGCTCATAGGTGATACAGTTGCAAAAGTTGCACAAGCTAAAAAAATGGCTACTGGTTCACTTTTTGGTGATTCGCAAGAGCTTACAAGCGTTGAAATAAACTTAGAAAACCTTCCAGATTATTCTCAAAGAGAACAATTAGAATTAGAAAAGGGCTCACTTGGATTTTATTTATCTGGTCACCCACTTGATGAGTATAAAGAACAAATTGAACAAATAAATTACACTCTAAGTTCAAAAATAGATGAAATAGGAAATAAAAGCGAAGCCTTATTTATTGGAAAAGTTGAAAGTATTAATGAAAGAATTTCTAAAAAAGGAAATAAATTTGCAATAGTAAATATTTTGGATTTTCATGGAAATATAGAACTTATGCTTTTTGAAGATAAGTTAAAAGAATTACAAGATGATTTTGACTTGAATGAGCCAATTGCCTTTAAAGTATATATTACAAAAGATGAACAGCAAACAAGAATGAATTTGCGAAAAATTGAGACATTAAAAGACGCAAAAAAAGAGAAACTAAAAATTAAACAAGCTCCAAAAGAAGAGCCACCTATAAATATTGCAGTTGAGTTTAGCGATGATGAACAAATTATGTATGACCTTTTTGATATAATTGCTCACAACCAAGGTAAAAGAGAATTGACAATTACAATTAAGTCAAAACTTGCTGATATTCAGCTATTAACAGGTTTTAAAGTGACTTCAAAAGTTGAAGAACTAATTCACACCATAAAAGGAGCATACGTGCTATGAAACACATACTTTTAACAAATGATGATGGTTATGACTCGGTTGGATTGAAAGCACTTATTGATGCTTTATCACCATTAGCAAAAATAACCGTAGTGGCACCTGCAAATGAAAAATCTGCTTGTGGACATTCACTTACTTTGACAAGGCCTTTAAGGCTAGTTTGTGTGGATGATGATTTTTATAAAGTAGATGACGGCACTCCTACTGATTGTGTTTTTGTATCACTTAACAATCTTTTTAAAGAGGAGTGTAAACCTGATTTAGTAATAAGTGGAATAAATATTGGTTCAAACTTAGGAGAAGATATTACCTATAGTGGAACAGCAAGTGCTGCCATGGAAGCAGTGCTTCAAGGAATTCCTGCAATTGCAATTTCACAAGTTTATAAAGATGGGAGTGCTAGTTTAAAAAATGGTTGGAATTTTGAACTAGCAAAAAAAGTGATATACGATATTGCTAAAAAAATATTAGAAGATAAGTTTCCACTTGCAAATAGAAAGTTTTTAAATATTAATATTCCTCAAACTACTATAAGTGAATGCAAAGGAATTAGAATTACAAAAGCAGGTTATAGAGAGTATGGGAATGATACTCATAGACACCTAAATCCAAGAGGAGAAGAGTATTATTGGATTGGGCTTCATCCACTCATTTGGAAAAAAAGCAGTGATTCTTCATGCGATTTTGAAGCCATAAAAGAGGAATTTGTTTCTATTACACCTATACATTTAGATATGACTAGTTATAATGATATTCAAACTTTACAAGAGTGGATTAAATAAAAGGAAAGAAATTGGATTTTACAAAAGCACTTATATGCAATATTGAAAAACTTGTAGGAACTCTTAAACCAGAAGAAGAGTTAATAGAAGTTCTTAAAAGAAAACTTACAAAAAAAGAGTTTAAAGTCTTTGTTGCTATTGAAACAAATGTTTCAAAAGAGGAAATAGCAAAAGATATCAATGCAGATATTCAAAGAGTTGATGA
>CAYJFN010000193.1:0-3265 GCA_964369325.1 uncultured Arcobacteraceae bacterium | reverse complement strand
AGATTTACTTTTGTAAACAACAAAGATATTATTGCACAAATTGCAAATGATGGTGTAAAAGGTTTTGTATATAATATGAAAACTTTACAAAATGCAAAAGGTGTATTAGTATTAAGTCATGTTGTTGGAAAAAGTGGAAAACTACCTGCTGAATACAATGTTGAAGAAGGTCCTAATTCTCATGTTTGGGAACATTTTGATTCAGGTATTGCTTGTCAAACATTTTGTTTAGCTGCTTGGGAAAAAGGTGTTGGAACTTGTGTTTTTGGAGTTATTGATGAAAAATCAATTGCTCAAATTTTAGATTTACCTCAAGATGAAACAGTTTCTGCTGTTATTGTATATGGTTATCCAGATGAAGAGCCAAAAACACCTGCAAGAAAAGAGATTTCTGAACTAGCTAGGTTTATTGACTAAAATAAAAAAAGCCACTTAAATTTAAAGTGGCTTTTTTAACATCAAAATATTCAGATTATTCCCACTCAATAGTTGCAGGTGGTTTACTTGAAATATCATAAACTACTCTGTTTATTCCATCGACTTCATTTATAATTCTTCTTGAAATAGTTTCAAGTACATCATGAGGAATATGTGCAAAAGTTGCTGTCATACCATCAGTTGCTTCAACAATTCTTACACAAACTGTATTGTCATAAGTTCTATTATCCCCCATTACACCAACAGATTTTACATTTAGTAAAACTGTGAATGCTTGCCACGTTTTATCATATAAACCTGATGCATGTAAAACATCAAGCATAATAGTATCAGCTTTTCTTAATAGTTCTAAATCAGGTTTGTTTACATCTCCCATAATTCTAATAGCAAGTCCTGGACCAGGGAAAGGATGTCTTCCAATCATTTGTTTAGGAAGTCCTAATTCCAATCCTAATGCTCTAACTTCATCTTTAAAAATCTCTCTTAGTGGCTCAATTAGTTCAAATTTCATCCAATCAGGCAAGCCACCAACATTATGATGAGACTTAATTGTTTTAGATGGACCTTTTACTGAAACTGACTCAATAACATCTGTGTAAAGTGTTCCTTGTGCTAAAAACTCTATCCCATCATGTTTTTTTGCTTCTTCATCAAATACTTTAATAAATGTTTCACCAATAATTTTTCTTTTTGTTTCAGGATCAGTTACGCCTTGTAATTGAGTCAAGAACTGTTCACTTGCATCTACAGTAATTAAAGGAACTCCTCTTGACGCGAACATCGCTTCAACTTGTTCTCTTTCATTTGCTCTTAATAAACCATTATCAACAAAAACTGAAACAAGTTTATCACCTATTGCTTCAGCTAATAATGTTGCCACGACAGAGCTATCAACTCCGCCACTTACGCCACAAAGAACTTTTTTATCTCCAACTTTATCTTGGATTTTTTTAATTTGTTCTTTTGCAAAGCTTCCCATATTCCAAGTGCTTTCACAACCACAAATATGCTTTGCAAAATTTTTAAGAAGTCTACTTCCTTCTTGCGAGTGATAAACTTCTGGGTGAAATTGAAATGCATAGATATTTTTAGCTGTGTTTGCAATAGCAGCATATGGTGAGTTTTCACTTGTTGCTATTTTTTCAAAACCTTCTGGAATATTTTCAACTCTATCTCCATGGCTCATCCACACAATCTGACCATTTGTAGTATCTTGAAAAATTGCATTTTCACCTTCAAAGTTTAATTTTGCTTTTCCATATTCATGATGATCTGCAGGAATTACTGAACCACCGAAATGTTGAGAAATAAGTTGCATACCATAACAAATACCCAATATTGGTAAACCCAAATCAAAAATTTTTGTATCTGGTATATATGCATCTTTTGCATAAACAGATGCAGGACCTCCACTTAAAATAATACCTTTTGGAGTTTTTTCTAAAATTGAATCTATACTTTCATTGTAAGGTACAATTTCACTATAAACACCATTTTCTCTTAATTTTCTTGCAATTATTTGCGTATACTGACTTCCAAAATCTAATACTATGATTGGAACATGTTTCATATAGTAATTTCCTTTATTGTTCTTAAATATTAGGAATGTTATCTAAAAAGGTGTTAAAATTTAATGAAGTATTTTAAAGAGATAAAGAAGTATATAAAAGTGCCGAAGCACTTTTATATTTATTGTTAGAAATTATTTGATATACCAACCTAACATTTCGTATTGAACATACCAAACAGCCACAGATACAAAATACCCAATTACAACTGTCCAAGAAAGCTTCATATGAGCACCGAACGTATAAATACCATGCATTTTACCCATAACTCCAACACCTGCTGCTGAACCAAATGCAATCATAGATCCACCAACACCTGCAGTTAATGTTACAAGCATCCATTGGTCAAGTCCCATAGCTGGATTAGCTTTTAAAACTGCAGACATAACAGGAATATTATCAACAATAGCAGATAGGAATCCAACTCCAATATTTGTCCAAGTAGGTCCTAGTACATTTGGATCATATACAACTGCTGCTAATGCTAACCAACCTATGAAATATAAAGCTCCAACTGCTGCTAAAATACCAAAGAAGAACATTAGTGTATTATTTTCAATTTTTGCAATAGAATCGAAAATATTTAAGTGATTTTTCCCGTATTTTTGTTTTAATGAGTAAGAGTATAGTTTTAAAAGAGATAAACCAAACATCATTCCCCACATTGCTTGCAAGTGTAAAATTTGATGAGATAAAACTGCACTTACAATTGTTATAATACCTAAAACAATAACAACTTTTGCACCTTCATGAAGTTTTGGCTTTACTTCTTTTGCAACATCAAAATCTGGTACTTCATTTGGAACAAATCTTGATAATAAAAATGCTGTTACTGCATATCCTGCAATTGAAGCTGGGAATAAGAACATAAAGTCAACAAATGTACCTTTTCCTGCAGTCCATGCCATAAGAGTGGTAATATCACCAAATGGAGACCAAGCCCCTCCAGCATTTGCTGCAACAACAATATTAATAGCACCTGGTACTAAAAACTCTTTTTTATTTTTGTCAATTGTAATTAAAACAGTTGCCATAATAAGAGCTGTTGTTAAGTTATCAGCAATTGGTGAAAGGAAAAATGCAATAATACCAGTAAGCCAGAAAAGCTTTCTATATGTATACCCTTTTGATACAAGATTATATTTTAATCTATCAAATACATTCATATGAATCAATGATTCAATATATGTCATAGCAACAAATAAGAAGAAGAAAATCCCTGCAATCTCTAAAATTAAATGATTTACTTGATTATGAAT
>CAYJFN010000192.1:0-3277 GCA_964369325.1 uncultured Arcobacteraceae bacterium | reverse complement strand
TGCCTAAAGATCCTCAAGAAGCACTTTATAAACTAGATAGATTACAAAGTGCAACGACTTCAGTTAAAGATATGAGTGGTGCAGATGCACAAATTGCACAAACCGCCCACTTAAATAAAATGCTTATAAGCTCAAAACTTGAACAAGAAACTTTTTAAGTTAGTTATCTAAATACTCTTCTTGAAAAAATGTATTTTTTTGAATATTATTAAATGCTGCTTTGAGTGAAATAAACATTTGAGGATTTTCTTCTTCCATTTGTGCTAACATTTTTTTAGTGTTTTCTCTAGCATGCGGCATTTTAATATCAAACCTCATTGCAGGACAAGCTTCATCACCTATAACATTTATCTCATTTGTCTGAGCAAATGCTCTTAATTGTCTTTCTCTGCAAAAAATCAAAGGACGAATTACTTCAATTTTATTTTCTGCTATATATTTTGGAGGCATTGATCTTAACGCACCATTGTATAAAAAATTCATAAAAAATGATTCAACTGCATCATCTAAATGGTGCCCAAGAGCAAGCTTGTTGTAACCCTGCTCTAATGCAGTACTATATAAATACCCTCTTCTCATTCTTGAAAAAAATGAACAAAAAGATGAATTTTTTCTTATCTTTTCACCTGCAAGTTCAAAAATCTCTGTATCTATGATTTCATGTTCAATTCCATGCTCTTGACAATGTTTTGCTAAAAATTGTACTTGCTCACCCATACCATAAGTTACAGTTACAGCTTTAAACTCAAAATCAAATGGAGTTACTCTTTTTAGATGATTTAGTGCGTGAATTAGTGTCGTAGAGTCTTTTCCTCCACTAAATCCTACTAATACTCTGTCCCCTTCTTTAATCAAACCATATTGTGCATTGGTTCTTCCAACTATACTTGATATTTTTTTACTTAATTCTACCAATGTAATTTCCCTTATATTTTTTCGCGATTATAGCAAAACTTTTTAAAAATTCAAAAAAAACAAGATTGATAAAAGAGGAGTTTTCGCAACTATATTGTTGCTATTTTATAAAAAAGCCCTATGTTTTTTGACATAAGGCTTTTTGAAATTAGATTTTTAGTTCAATACCAGCTCGTTTTTGTGCAACACCACTCATGAAGTATATTGCCATCCAACTAGCGCAATGACTTGAAATATTATGTAAATCATCAGGAGGATAAACTTCCATAAAATCAAATCCAGTTGCACCAGCATAACCACATTCTGTTAGCATTACAGCCAGTTCATAGCTAGTAAGCCCACACATATCAGCTGGTCCTCCTGGATTAAATGCAACATCTAAAGCATCACTACATACAGTTACATAAACAGCTTCTGTATCTTTTTTAGCTATTTCAATAGCTCTCTTAATTGTTTCTTTAATTCCAATTCTTTTTATTTCAAAACTAGTAATTACGGTTGCACCATAATCTTTTGCCTCTTTTAAACCATTATAATGATTTCTTGGACCTCTAATTCCAATTGTTACAAGATTTTTAGGATCAAAACCTTCTAAATCATAAAGTCTATGAAAAGGTGAGCATCTAGCATATAGGTCCTCACCATGTTTGTCAACATTGTCCATATGTGCATCAAAATGAATAATACCTATTTTTCCGTTATGTTTTTCCGCAAATTTTTTAATCAAAGGGTAACTAATAGAGTGGTCTCCACCAAAAGTAATAGGAATTGCTCCTGCTTCTAAAATATCATTGATATAATTTTCTGCACTATTGAATGTAAATTCATAATCTCCATTTTTAGTTGCAGCATCACCATAATCACAGCCACTCATATCATCAAAAATATCAAAGTCAAATTCAGGTAAATATCCACCATATCGAATAGATGCTGTTCTTATAGTTTTTGTAGCATTTTCAACACCACTCCATCCACCATAAGTACAAACATGTTCAAATGGTACACCCATAATAGCAAAATCATGTCCTTTGATATCCTCTTTTGTTTTTGCAACAGGCAATCCCATAAAAGAAGGAACTCCTGAATAAATATTTGGTATTACTCTATCTGGTTCATAACACACTGGTTTGTTTTTCATATAATTTATACTCCTAAATTCTTAAAAAAGTGATACAACACTACTTACACCAATAACTAAAGATATAATAAATATAGCAAGTCCTAAGATATTTGATGTAGCACTATTTGTATATTTACCCATAATTGCACTTCTACTTGTAATGTATACAACTGTTCCTACAATTATAGGCAAGAAAATTCCATTAATAGCTTGAGCTACCATGATAATTTCAACAGGATTATACCCAGTTCCAGATATGATAATACCAAAAATTACAATTACAATATTTGTAATTTTGAATTTTCTATCATCTTTTTCTATATCCCAACCAAGTAAACCAGCTAAAACATATGATGCTCCTAATGGAGAGATTAATGCACAAGAAATTCCTGCTGCAATCATACCAACACTTAAAAATGGAACAGATAAGCTTCCTAAAAGTGGCTCTAATGGAATTGCCATATCAGCAACTGATTTTATTTCCATACCTTTCATTACAGTAGCAGCAGTAATAATAACTGCAGCAGTAATAATACCACCAATAATCATAGAAACACCTACATCAAACTTTGCTAGAGGCAATTCTGCTGGAGTTTTCCAAGTTTTTTTAGCACTAATTGAATGAATAAACATGTTGTATGGAACAACTGTAGTTCCAATAAGTGCAACCGTGTAAAGAATAGAATTTGGTGGAACAGATGGCACAAATCCTACAAATACTGCACCAAAATCTGGTTTAACTGCAATCATAGTAATTAAAAATACAAATGCCATTATACTAACACAAATTGCAAGTAATTTTTCAAGATTTTTAACTGCATTTCCATTATTAATAAGTAAAATTACTAATATACCAAAAATAGGAGCAACATAATTTGTTGGAATTCCAGTTAGAAGAGAAATCCCTGCAGCAGTACCTGTTAAATCTCCTCCAATATACGCAATACTTCCTAATGTAATAGAAGAACCAACTAAAAACATCATAAAATATTTTACAAATTGGTTGTTTTTAAAAGCTTCCAAAATATTTTCAGCTAATCCTTTTTGAGTAACAATTCCTAGTCTTGCCGACATCTCTTGCGTTACTAATACTGCAATTACTGAAAATGCAATTGCCCAAAGTAAATCATATCCATATCCAGCACCTGCTCTTGTGGCGCTTGTTAATGTACCTGGTCCTATAAATGACCCAACAATTAAAATACCAGGTCCTATTGATTTAAGCTTATCTTTAAAAGTATA
>CAYJFN010000191.1:0-3337 GCA_964369325.1 uncultured Arcobacteraceae bacterium | reverse complement strand
ATAAGCATGAAAGCAAAAGAGCAAAAAGTATTGCAAATGATTTAGGTTATAAAATATAACTTACGAAGAGGAGACTAGTCTCTTCTTCTATTTCTTGAACCTCTATTTCTTGGGCCTCTAGGTCCTCTAGAACCTCTTGAGCCTTCATTTGAGTTTGAGTCTTTATTTCTTGAAGAGTTTCCTCCTCTTGAGCCACCCCTGTTTCTACTTTTCCCTCGTCCACCGTCTCTTCTGTCATTGTCTCTACTATTTTTTAATCTATCAAAAAGTCTTTCAATATCAATTTTTGATTTACCTATGTAATTATTTCCTTTTACATAAGTGTTTTCAGACATCATAGAAGCTAGTTTAAAAGCAATTGTAGAAATATCAAATTCCTCTTTTAGGCTTTCAAGTAGTTTATAAACATTTTCATTTATCTCTTGATCTCTAACTCTTTGGATAAATGAGTTCTCTTTTTTCTCTTTTACACTTTTGATATTTGGAATAACTTTAGCTTCAAGTTTTCCACCTGTTGTTTGTTGGATTTTTTGAATCATTCTAAACTCATGAGGAGTTACAATAGAGATAGCTTTTCCCTCTTTTCCTGCTCTTCCTGTTCTTCCAATTCTGTGAACATACGATTCACTATCAAAAGGTAAATGGTAGTTAAATACGTGTGAAACATCATTTACATCAAGTCCCCTTGCAGCTACATCTGTTGCAATAAGAACTTCAAGTCTTCCTTTTTTAAATGAGTTAATAGCTTCTTCTCTTTGTCTTTGCTCCATATCACCGTGAAGACCTTTTGCACTATAACCTTGCGATACTAAAAAAGTAGAAAGTCTATCTACCTCTTTTTTAGTTCTACAGAAAATGATAGATTTTTCAGGGTTTTTGTAGTCATATAGTCTTATTAAAGCGTCATCTCTTTCATGTTCATCAACTACATAAAATGATTGTTCTATTTTGTTGTTTGTAACTTCTGATTTTGTAATAGTTATAAACTCTGGTTCTACTAAAATTGTTTGTGCAAGTTTTTTAATTGCTGTTGGCATTGTTGCAGAAAATAATAAAGTTTGTCTTTTTGTTGGTAAAAAAGTGAAAATCTCTTTAATATCATCTAAAAATCCCATATCAAGCATTTCATCTGCTTCATCAAGAACTACATAATCTGGCTTGATATTTATTTTATTACCTTTTAAAAGGTCTAAAAATCTTCCTGGAGTTGCAACTATCACACTTGCATTTTCAATATGATTTAACTGTCTTGAGTAAGATTGTCCACCATAAACTGTTGCAGTTTTTATGTTTAAAAACTTTCCAAATCTAAAAATCTCATCTGATACTTGCATTGCAAGTTCTCTTGTTGGAACAATTATAACTGCCTCAACACTACCATCACATTTTAGTTTATTTAAAATTGGTAAACCAAATGCTGCAGTTTTTCCTGTTCCTGTGTGAGCTTGTCCTACAATATCTTTTCCTGCTAGTACAACTGGGATAGCATCTCTTTGAATTGGACTTGGCTCTTTAAAACCAGCTTCTTCAATTGCTTCTTGTAACTTTTCTTTAAAGTTAAAATCATTAAAAGTCATGTAAATATCCTTTGGGTATTTTGAATTAAAAATACACGTTTATAGACTGACTATTTAATTAACTTAACAATAAAGTTATAACTTGATGAAAACAAGAATTCAAGTGTTTAAAACAGGTTTTGAGGGGATACTCAAACAAACAGTAAGTATATGATTGTGTAAATTTCGCGAATTATATCTAAAATGATATAAATATAAGCTTTAGAGGAAGGATTATAACCCTTCTTCTAAATCTTCAAGTTTTTTGTAGTTTTCTAAATATTTTGTGTCATAAGTGTTGTTTATGAAATCTTTGTTGTCCATCATTTTAATATGGAATGGAATAGTTGTTTTAATTCCTTCAACTTCAAATTCATTTAATGCTCTTTTCATAATATTAATAGCTTTTTGTCTATCTCTTCCCCAAACAATAAGTTTACCTATCATTGAGTCATAATAAGGTGGTACCACATAGTTTGTGTAAACGTGAGAATCAACTCTTACATTTCTTCCACCTGGAACAAACCATTGAGTAACTTTTCCTGGACAAGGCAAGAAATTATTAGGATCTTCTGCAGTAATTCTACACTCAATTGCATGACCTCTGAATTTGATTGATTCTTGAGGAGGTAAAGCTTCACCTTCGGCAACTTTAATCATCCATTCTACAATATCAATTCCGCTTACCATTTCAGAAACAGGGTGCTCTACTTGAAGCCTTGTATTCATCTCCATAAAGTAGATATTTTGCTTATCATCAGCTAAGAATTCAAAAGTTCCTGCACCTTCATAGTTTAAGTATTTTGTAGCTTTAACTGCAACATCAAGAAGTTTAGCTCTTGTTTCATCGTTTAATAAAATTGCAGGTGATTCTTCAATTACTTTTTGGTGTCTTCTTTGAAGTGAACAATCTCTTTCCCCTATGTGAATAGCATTTCCATGACTATCACCAATTACTTGAACTTCAATATGTCTTGGATTGTTGATAAATCTCTCTAAATACATTGTTCCATCACCAAAGGCTGCAAGAGCCTCACTTGAAGCAGCAGTAAATAGTTGGTCAAACTCATCTTCAGTTTTAATAAGTCTCATACCTCTACCACCACCACCAGCAGCAGCTTTAGCCATAATAGGGTAACCAATTTCAGCAGCTATTTTTCTTCCATCTTCTAAAGTATGTACTGCGCCATCTGAGCCTGGAACTACAGGAACTCCAGCTTTAATCATCTCTTCTTTAGCTTTTGATTTATCAGCCATTCTTTCCATTACTTCAACTGAAGGACCAATGAATTTGATGTTATGAAGTCTGCAAATTTCTACAAAATCTTGGTTTTCAGATAAAAATCCATATCCTGGGAAAATAGCATCACATCCAGTCATTTCTGCAGCAGTTATGATTGCAGGAATACTCAAATAAGATTCAGCAGATTTTGCCCCACCTATACAAACTGCTTCATCTGCATGCTTTAAATAAGAAGCATTTTTATCACCTGCTGAATAAACAACAACTGATTTTTTCCCCATCTCTTTTATTGTTCTAATAGCTCTTTGAACAATTTCCCCTCTGTTTGCTATTAAAATCTTTTTAATTTCTGCCATTGTTAGATCTTTTCAACTACAAATAATGGCATATCGTATTCAACTGGTTCTGAATCTTTTACAAGAATTTGAACAATTTTACAATCATATTCAGCTTCTACTTCGTTCATAATTTTCATAGCCTCTAAAATACAAAGAGTTTGACCAGCTTTAACTGTATCACCTACTTTAACAAATGCAGG
>CAYJFN010000190.1:0-3374 GCA_964369325.1 uncultured Arcobacteraceae bacterium | reverse complement strand
CTGGAGAAGAGCCATATTCAATGGCTATGACAATAAAAGAAGCAGAAAAAGAGTATAGCCGAAAAATAAATGCAAAGATTATAGCAACAGATATTGACACTAATGTTCTTCAGTATGCAGCAAATGGCATTTATAGATATGCAAAAAGTTCGAAAGAATTCCCTAATTGGATTCAACCATCTAAATATTTCAAAAGAAGAGTTGTAGAAAACTATGGAACACAAGAAGTTCTAATAAAAGTAAAAGATGAACTCAAAAATATGATTACCTTTCAAAAAATGAATCTAAATGATGCTAATTATCCTTTTGAAAATAATCAATTTGATGTTATATTTTGTAGAAATGTGCTTATTTATTTTTCTAATGAAGATCAAAATAAAATTCTTAAAAAATTGTTTAGTCATCTAAAAATTGGTGGGACATTGTATATAGGGCATTCGGAAAATCCACATGATTTGATTGATTATGTCCAAAAAATGGGTCAAAATACTTTTGTTAAAATTAGGGAGTTATAATTTTGATTATAATTGGTCATAAAGATGGAAGTATAGAAAAAGCTTCAAATGCACGTTTTACTCAGCAAGTAAAGGGATATAATACCCATACTATAATTGGTGGCGAATTTGCTGTTAGTAGAGATATTGAAAATATTGCTTTCAAAACTTTACTTGGTTCATGTGTCGCTATTATGTTTTATGATAGCATTCAAAAAGTAAAAGGTATGAACCATTTTTTATTACCTTCAACAAAAAATTCAAATAATGATATGAAATATGGCCTTTATTCAGTAGAAGCAATGCTTAATGAAATGTATAAACTAGGATGTAAAAAAGAAAATATTACAGCAAAAATATCAGGTGGAGCTGATATTATGCAATTAAATATGTCTGCAATTGCATCAATAGGTAGTAGAAATGTTGAATTTGCAAAAGATTTTTGTAAGACTGAGGGATTTAAAGTTATCTCTGAGCACACAAGAGGTGATAGGGGAAGATTGATTTTATTGGCTGATGAATTTCAAACATTTATAAAAGTTACAGAAAAATCGGATACAAATGCAAAAATTCTTGGTGAAGAAAATAAACTTCAAAAAGAAATTGCAAAAGAACCAGTTATTAAAGAATATGTTGGAGGAGTTGATTTATTTGATATTGATAGATCGAATAAAATAGAACCTCAAATGGAAATAGAATTATTTTAGAGTAAAAATATGTATACAGTAATAGTAATCGACGATTCATCTTCTATGAGAAGAATTTTAAAAGATATGATCAATAACATTGATGAATTTGAAGTAATAGCTGAAGCAGTAGATGCTTTTGATGCTAGAGAAAAAATTAAGAAATACGAACCAGACTTAGTAACAATTGATATTAATATGCCTAAAATGGATGGTGTTGTATTTTTAAGAAATTTAATGAGACTTCATCCAATGCCCGCGATTGTTATCTCTGGAGAGAGTGTAAGAGGTAGTGATATTTTTGATGATGGGGCAGTTGGATTTATTCCTAAACCTGAAACAGGGGAGAGTATGATCTCTTTTGGTAACAGAATAAAAGAAACTCTTTTAAGTCTAACATTTCTTTTTAAAAGATATACACTTAAAAAGCCAAAGGCTCAAGAAGTTATTGTAACTAAAAAACAAAATGATTTAGGTAGTGATAAAAAAATACATCCAGATGAAGTTCTTAAAAAATCTCCAGCACTATTTCCGGGACAAAGAGTAATTGCAATTGGTTCTTCTACGGGTGGTGTAGATGCACTTATTCAAGTATTTATGAAGCTTGAAAAAGGTTTACCCCCTATATTAATTACTCAACATATACCATATGGATTTTCGAATTCTTTTGCTCAAAGATTAAATAATAATTCAGAAGTGAATGTTTGTGAAGCAAAAGATGGAATGATATTACAAAAATCTTGTGCTTATTTAGCTCCAGGTAATATGCATATGACAATAGAGAAAGTTGGTATGGATTACAAAATTAAATTACTTGATACAGTAAGAGTAAGCAGACATAAACCTAGTGTTGATATTTTATTTAGAAGTGTAAACAATACTGTTGGAGCAAACTGTATGGCTATCATGATGACAGGAATGGGTGATGATGGAAGTATTGGTATGAAAGAGCTACATGACAATAAAGCATATACAATAGCTCAAGATGAAAAATCTTGTATTGTATTTGGAATGCCTGCCAAAGCAATTGAAGCAGGAGCTGTAAAAGATATTGTTTCTTTAAATGATATTGCTCAATGTATTATTGAATATTCAAAAGGACAAAGAAAATAAGATATATAAATTTTTAGTTAAAATCATCCATCACTAAAGTGGCTGCTTTTAATCTTTGCTTATCAAAATGTGTGTATATTCTAGAAGTATTCAAATTTGCATGTCCTAATGCTTCTTGAACTAAAATTAAATCACGATTTTTTTGATAAAGTCTTGTTGCAAAAGTATGTCTTAGCATATGAGCACCATTTTTTTCTTTTTTTATCCCTGCATACAGTAGTATCTTATCCATAATATATGAAACATATGGTTGAGTGAGATGTTTGCCTGTCCTTGAACAGAACAACAAAGGTACATTTGGCTTATTTTTAAGCCAAGAAGTAATCTCTTTTTTAATATATGTCTCTTTTATCATTGCAATTCTTTGCTTATTGCCTTTTCCGCTTATTTTAAAGATAAAATATCCATCTTCATTTACAATATCTTTAATTAAAATATCTAATGCTTCACTTACACGCATACCAGTATATAATATAAGTTTAATTAAAAGTCTATTTTTATCTTGAGCATACTCTTTAAATGGCGTTTCATCAATAGCAACTAAAAATTTTTTAATTTCATTATCATGCATGTATATAGGAAGTTTTTCACCTTTACTACCACTAAGTCCTGCAAAATTTTTTATCTCCATTCTATAAATATAAGACCTTCCGTCATCATCTTCATTTTGTTTATCAATATATTTAAAAAATGATAGTATTGCCATTCTAAAATTCTTTTTAGTTGCATCTGAAAGTCCAGATGTATAGGTTGCTAAAAAGTCAATGATAGTTTCTTCATCTATCTCTTTCATTGAAGCAAAACCCAAATGACACAATTGATTATATAGCTTTTCAAGAGGATTTATGTATGTGTTAATCCCAATTAATCCACACTGCCTAGCCTCTTTTGATAAAGATTTTAACTCATTTATATCTTTTACACCCTTATTTAATCTTTGAAGAATTAAACTAAAAGCTTCTTTATCTTTTACATTTCTATTTGAAAGTGTTGTAAGTTTTAATTTTATAAATCTCTCTAACCAAAAAAGAAGTGTTTTATCAAAAGTTTCTAAAAAATCAATAGGGTAACGCATAGTAAA
>CAYJFN010000189.1:0-3377 GCA_964369325.1 uncultured Arcobacteraceae bacterium | reverse complement strand
TGGCTTTTGGACATGTAAAAGCTATAGAGTATATCAATGCACAAAAGACAAATTTCTCTCCACTTAAAGTAAATCTTGGCACAGGCAATGGCTACAGTGTGCTTGATATAGTAAAAGCTTTTGAAAAAGCTAGTGGCAAAAAGATAGCTTACAAACTAGTTGAAAGAAGAACTGGTGACATAGCTATTTGTTACTCAAATCCTACTTTTGCAAAAGAAGTTTTAAACTGGACTGCAAAAAGAGGCTTAGAAGAGATGTGTTCTAGTTCTTGGAAGTGGCAAAGTAAAAATCCAAATGGGTATGAAGTTAAATGAATTTTGATAAATTAGATAGCCTTAAAGCAAAGCTTGATGCCAATAGACCGTTAAGTTCTGAAGTAGTAAAAAATCTGCACGAAGATTTAGTTTTAAGATGGACTTATCATTCAAATGCAATAGAAGGAAACACACTCACTTTACAAGAAACAAAAGTAGCTTTAGAGGGCATAACAATTGGTGGTAAAACATTAAGAGAGCATTTTGAAGCCATCAATCACAAAGAAGCAATACTGTTTATAGAAGAAATTGCAAAAAAAGACGAACTTTTAAGTGAGCATACTATCAAGCAAATTCATTCACTTATACTAAAAAACATAGATGATAGTAACAAAGGCAAATATAGACAAACAAATGTTCTTATAAGTGGGGCAGAGCATAAACCACCTCAAAGCATAGAAGTAGCTTCTTGTATGCAGAATTTTATAAAAGAGTATGAAAAAAACAAAACTGCTCTTCACCCAATTGAGTTAGCTGCTTGGGTGCATATAGAGTTTGTAGGTATTCATCCTTTTGTAGATGGCAATGGCAGAACTTCTAGGCTACTTATGAATCTTGAGCTTATCAAAGCTGGGTATCCTCCTGTGGTTATAACTGTAGAAGATAGGTTAAACTACTATAAAGCACTTGATACTGCTCATACAACTAAAGATAGCACTTTGTTTTTAGAGCTTTTAAAAAAAGTTGTAGAAAAGAGTTTTGAACCATATTTTTATGTACTAGGTGTAGAGAAGTGAGTTTTGTTAGATTGAAATTATGTTTGTAAGTGAAAAGTGGTAACTTTAAACAGATGGAATTAAAATAAATTAGTGGAGAAGTATTTGAAAAATAAAATATGTATAATAGGACTAGGATATGTAGGTTTGCCATTGGCTCACGCTTTTTGTTCTAAGTATGAGGTAGTAGGTTTTGATATAAACCAATCAAGAGTAGATGAACTTAATAACAATTTTGATAGAACTTTAGAACTTGAAAAAGAACAGCTTTTAGAGATAAAAGATAAAATTGTTTATTCAACAAATATTGAAGACATTAAAGACTGTACAGTTTATATAGTAACTGTACCAACTCCAATAGATAGTTCAAATAGACCTGACTTAACTCCTCTTATTAAATCATCTCAAATGATAGGAAGTGTTCTTAAAAAAGATGATGTTGTTATTTATGAAAGTACAGTTTATCCAGGTGTTACAGAAGAAGTTTGCGTACCTCAATTAGAAAAAATATCTAATATGAAATTTAATGAAGATTTTTACTGTGGATATAGCCCTGAAAGAATTAATCCAGGAGATAAAGAACATACAGTTACAAAAATTTTAAAAGTAACTTCTGGTTCAACTCCACAAATTGCAGATTTTGTAGATGAATTATACTCTTCAGTAATTACTGCTGGTACTTTTAAAGCAAGCTCAATTAAAGTAGCAGAAGCTTCAAAGGTTATTGAAAATACTCAAAGAGATGTGAATATCGCACTTATAAATGAACTAGCACTTATTTTTGACAACATTGGAATTGACACAAATGAAGTTATAGAAGCAGCTGCTACAAAATGGAATTTTATAAAACTAAAGCCTGGACTTGTTGGAGGTCACTGTATAGGAGTTGATCCATATTATCTTACTTTTAAAGCAGAAGAATTAGGATATAAGCCAAACCTTATTTTAGGGGCTAGACAAATAAACAACGGAATGGGTAAATATATAGCAGAACAAACTGTAAAACAGATGATAAAAAATGACAAAAAAATCAAAGATTCAAATATCTTAGTTCTTGGAGTTACTTTTAAAGAAAATTGTCCAGATTTAAGAAATACAAAAGTTACAGATATTGTAGATGAACTAAGAGAATTTGGCGTAAATGTAGATATATATGACCCATGGGTTGATTTAGAAGAGACAAAACATCATTTCCACCATACACTAATGTCAAAAAATCCATTTAAAGAAAATAAAAAATATGACTCAATTATTGTAGCAGTAGCACACAATGAGTTTTTAGAATTGTCTCAAGATGACTACGATTCAATCAGCGAAGGAAAAGCTGTTTTAATAGATATTAAAGGGATTGTAAAAAATCCTACATGGAGATTATAATATGCCAAATAGTAAAAATTTTGCACTTATAGGAGCTAGTGGATATATAGCTCCAAGACACATGAAAGCTATCAAAGAGACAGGCAATGAGCTTGTAGCAGCACTTGACCCTTACGATGGAATAGGAATAATGGATAGCAACTTTCCTCAAGCACACTTTTTCACAGAGTTTGAAAGGTTCGATAGATTTGTTGACAAGTGGCACAGAGATGGTAACAAAAAAATAGAGTATATAGGTATTACTACTCCAAACTATTTACACGATAGTCATATAAGATTTGCACTTAAAAGTGGAGCTCATGCAATCTGTGAAAAACCTTTGGTTTTAAACCCTCATAATATTGACCAGCTTAAAATAATAGAAGAAGAAACAGGCAAAAAAGTTTATAATATTTTACAACTTAGACTTCATGACTCTATTATTGCTTTAAAAGAAAAAATCTCAAAAGAGTTAGAACAAAATCCAAATAAGATTTATGATATAGATTTAACTTACTTGACTTCAAGAGGTAAATGGTACTTTGTATCTTGGAAAGGTGATGAAAACAAATCAGGTGGAATAGCTTCAAATATAGGGGTACATTTTTTTGATATGTTATCATGGATTTTTGGAGAGATTCAAGAAAACATTGTGCATCTAAAGCAACCAGATGCAAATGCAGGATTTATGAGATTAAAAAATGCAAATGTTAGATGGTTTTTAAGTGTAAATTATGATTATATCCCTCAAGAAGTAAGAGCAACAGGTAAAACTACTTTTAGAAGTATAACTGTAGATGGAGAAGAATTTGAGTTTTCAGAAGGTTTTACAGACTTACATACAAGAAGTTATGAACACATTTTAACTGGTGGTGGCTTTGGGCTAGAAGAGGCTAGAAACTCTATAAATATTGTTTCAGTAATTAGAAAACTAACTCCTCTTGGACTAGTTGGAGAGTATCATCCATTTTGTAAATTGGTGATTGGGGAT
>CAYJFN010000188.1:313-3399 GCA_964369325.1 uncultured Arcobacteraceae bacterium | reverse complement strand
AAACTTAACACCTCTAGGATTAGTTGGAGAGTATCATCCATTTTGTAAATTAGTGATTGGTGATTAGTTTTTGGATTATAGTTTTTAGTGGTTAGTGGCTGGTGGTTAGTGAATGTTTTTTGGTTTTTAGTGATTAGTGGTTAGTTTATAGTTTTTAGTGAATGGTTTTTGGTTGTATTGTAAAGCTAGAAAGGGAAAGAGTAAATGACAGGTTTTGAAAACTTAGAAGTTTGGAAAAAATCTATTAAATTAGTGAAAGAAGTTTATAATATAATTAGTGAATTTCCGAAAGAAGAAAAATTTTCTTTATGTGATCAAATTAGAAGAAGCTCTGTTTCTGTTCCTAGTAACATAGCTGAAGGTTCAGGAAGACAATCAAAAAAAGAATTTATACAATTTCTATACATATCATTAGGGTCTATAAATGAACTTGAAACACAATTAATAGTGTCAAATGAAATAGGATATGTAAAAGATATACCAGAAATAAGAGCAAGAATTTTAGAAATTAAGAAAATGATAAATGCTTTAATTTCATCATTAAAAAAATATAATAGGTAGCGTAATATGAATAATATAAATCAAAAAGAAACCAAAAACCAAGAGCTAATAACTAAAAACCAAAAACCAAAAACTAGAAACTTCTATCTTCACTCTTCATCCTTTGTTGACGATGGAGTAATCATCGGTGCCAACACTAAAATCTGGCATTTTTCACATATTTTAAGTGGTTCAAATATTGGAGAAAATTGTTCATTTGGACAAAATTGTGTAGTAGGACCAAAAGTAAATATAGGAAATGGCGTAAAGGTACAAAACAATATTTCTATTTATGAAGGTGTAGAAGTAGAAGATGACGTTTTTTTAGGTCCCTCTATGGTTTTTACAAATGTTATAAACCCAAGAGCTTTTATAGTAAGAAAGGAAGAGTTTAAAAAAACACTTCTAAAAAAAGGTTGCTCTATTGGGGCAAATGCAACTGTAATTTGTGGAGTTACTATTGGAGAGTATGCTCTTATAGGAAGTGGAAGTGTTGTAAATAAAGACGTAAAACCTTATGCCCTTATGGTAGGAGTTCCTGCTAGACAAATTGGCTGGGTCTCAAAAGCTGGAAATACTTTGAAGTTTGATGAAAATGAAATTGCAACAGATAGCTTTGATAATACAAAATACAAAATAGTAAATGATTTTTTAGAAGAAATTAAATAATTATACAAAAACAAAGGACTAAAAACTAATATGAAAACACAAGAACTAAAAACTAAAAACGAAAAACCATTCACTAACATAGATTTTGCAAACTTACAATACCAACATGAACTTTATAAAGATGAAATAGAAGATGCTATTTTAAAAGTTGCTAGAAACTGTAATTTTATTATGGGAAGTGAAGTTCAAGAGTTAGAAAAAAACTTAGAAGAGTTCACAGGTGCAAAATATGCTATAAGTTGTAGTCATGGAACAGATGCTCTTCTACTTGCTATGATGGCTTTAGGTATTCAAAAAGGTGATGAAGTCATAACAACTCCTTTTACTTTTATAGCAACAGCAGAAACTATAGCATTTTTAGGAGCAACTCCTGTTTTTGTAGATATAGATGAAAAAACATACAACATAGACCCAAAACAAATAGAAGAAAAAATTACTTCAAAAACAAAAGCAATAATTCCTGTAAGTTTATACGGGCAACCTGCAAATATGGATGCTATTCAAGAAATAGTTGATAAAACACTAAAAAACAAAAACCAAAAAATATACACTATAATTGATGGAGCTCAAAGTTTTGGTTCAACTTTTAATGGTGTGACAGACTCTGCTTTAGGAGATATTGCTACTACTTCGTTTTTCCCTGCAAAACCACTAGGGTGTTATGGTGATGGTGGAGCAGTATTTACAAACAATGAAGAACTAGCAAACAAGATAAAAAGCCTAAGACTACACGGACAATCTAAAAGATACCACCACCAATATATTGGAATGGGTGGAAGACTTGACACTATTCAAGCAGCAGTTTTAAATGTAAAACTTAAATACTATAAAAAAGATTTAGCTCTAAGACAAGAAGTAGCAGCTAAATATACAAAAGCACTAGAAACGTTAAACGAAAAACTAGAAACTCTTGTGGAGTGCAACGACACTCTCTGTGAGAAAAACTATAATCTAATCCTCCCTTTCATAGATGACAAATGTACATCAGCATGGGCTCAATACTCTGTAAGAGTTAAGAATAGAGATGAGAAACAAGTATTTCTTAAAGAAAAAGGCATACCAACAGCAGTTCACTATCCTATGCCACTACACTTACAAGAGTGTTTTAAATATTTAGGATATAAGCAAGGGGATTTTCCTATTTCAGAAATAGTATCACAAGAGATTATGAGTTTACCAATGAACCCTTATGTTACAGATGAAGAGATAAACTATATTTGTGAGAATTTACTTGGATAAGCTTTTAACTACTGGAGATTTATTGATAATTAAGATAGAAACAAAGAAAAAATTAAAAGAATATATTATCTATATGCCAGTAATATTTATCAGTTTTTTATCTTTGTTTGTGTATAATTCACTTAACAACGCTCATCACTGTATGAAATTACAGTCGGTGGGCTTTTTTTATTTGGAAACTAAATAGTGTATTCTTTATATTCAAAACCATACAAAAAATCTTTTGAATTATTGCCTAAAATGGGTTTAGATGATAAATAAACTAAAACCAAAATCAGAATTTAGTAAAAATGTACTTACTCTTATGACAGGTACAACTATAGCACAAGCAATACCAATTGCGATAAGTCCAATACTTACAAGGCTTTACACACCAGAAGATTTTGGTGTATTTGCTTTATTTGTAGCTATTACTTCTATTTTTGCAACTATTGTAAATGGTAGATATGAACTTGCTATTATGCTTCCTAAAAAAGATGAAGATGCTATAAATATTGTAGCTTTAGGTGTGATTATATGTTCCTGTATTTCGTTACTTCTTTTGATTATAGCAGTGATTTTTAATAATCAAATCACAACATTATTAGGAAATAGTGAAATAAGCTTTTGGCTATATTTTGTGCCAATTGTAGTTTTTT
>CAYJFN010000188.1:0-303 GCA_964369325.1 uncultured Arcobacteraceae bacterium | reverse complement strand
ATTTACACTCCTGAAGATTTTGGGATTTTTGCATTGTATATTTCTATAGCATCGATTTTAGCAGTAGTAGCAACAGGAAGATATGAACTTGCTATTATGCTTCCCAAGAAAGATAGTGATGCTATTAATATAGTTGTACTTTCAATTATAATATCTTTTTTCATTAGTTTTATATCTTTATGTATAATATACTTATTCAATAAACAAATTACATATTTATTAGGAAATGACGAAATATCAAATTGGCTATATTTTATACCTATTACAGTATTATTTACTGGAATTTATCAAAGCTTTAATTAT
>CAYJFN010000187.1:0-3410 GCA_964369325.1 uncultured Arcobacteraceae bacterium | reverse complement strand
AATATAAGATTGCTATTTTTTAAAATAGCTACTATTTTACTGTTTTTACGATTTGCAGTTCCACTTACAAGCTATGTAAATGAAATAGCTTATGAAAATTTTGTAAAACCTTATTACAATATTGAGCAACTAAACCAAAATATTGTTGGAGTTCAACAAGAGGTGAGTAAAGTTACAAATGAAACTATAAAACAAAAAGAGGAACAATCCTTTTTAAGTAAAGTTACTGAAAAATTTGATTCAACTTATTATGCAAATAAAGTTCAAGAGTATAGTAAAGCAGCAGAGAGTTCTAGTGAGTACATTGTTGATTTGATAATTGTTTTTGTGTTTCAAACAATTCTTTTGCCACTAATATTTTTAGTTGTTTTATACTATTTTGTAAAGAGTGTTTTTAATATTTCTAGAAATAAGGAGATAAAATAATGCAAGTAGATTGGAAAGAGATATATGCAGCAATTTATAGAGCAAAAAAAGAAGTCTTAAAACCTGTAAAAGATTTAGATGAAGTTACTTTAAATAGCTTAATAGGAATAGATAAACAAAAAGAAGAGATAGTAGAAAATACAAAAAGATTTTTAAACGACTTTCCTTCTAACAATGTTTTGCTTTGGGGTGCAAGAGGTACGGGAAAATCTTCACTTATAAAAGCTATCTTAAATGAGTTTAAAGATGATGGACTTCGTATTATTGAAATTGATAGAGAAGATTTAGATGATTTAATAGAAATTTCAGATATTCTTAGAGATGAGCCATATAAGTTTATAATTTTTTGTGATGATTTATCTTTTGAAGAGGGAGAAAAAGGATACAAAGGATTAAAAAGAGTTTTAGAAGGTTCTATTGAAAAAACTCCAAAAAATATAAAAATATATGCAACTTCAAATAGAAGACACTTAATAACTGAGTACCATAAAGACAATTTTGGAACTAAAGTTGGCGATAATGGTGAGATACACTACAGTGATAGCGTAGAAGAAAAAATTTCATTAAGCGATAGGTTTGGTTTACAACTTGGATTTTATCATGGAACTCAACAAGAGTATTTAGATGTTGTAAATAGTTATTTTCCAAATTTTAGTGGAGATATTGATGCTTTACATAAACAAGCACTTCAGTTTGCTCAAAGAAGAGGAAGTAAAAGTGCAAGAACTGCAAAACAGTTTTTTAATAGTATTAGTAAAGAAGTAATAAATTGAAAAATCTTACAAACTATTTTAACAATAAAAATATACTTTTTAAAGAGATTGAGCAAATAAATCCAAGTAGTATAAATAGCAGAAAAAAGTTAGATATTTACTGTGCTACATCTATTACAAAAGAATACTATGCAATTCTTATTATAAACCAAAAAAGCAGATTTTTAAGAAAAAATGCCCAAGAACTTATAGAACTTTGCCAAAAACTAGCAGAGTTTAAAGATCATAATTTCAAAAAAAAGGTTTTACTAATAAGTTCACCAATTTGCTCAAAAGCAAAAGAGTTTTTAAAAGATAATGGTTGGAGTGTAAAAAATGATTTTATGTGATATTGGAAATACAACTTTTCACTTTTTAATAAATGGTGAACATAAAAAGTTTTTTCTAAATGAAGATTTACCAAACTTTGATGAAAAAATCTATTTTATAAGTGTAAATGAAACTGCAACTTCAAAGCTTCTAACAACCTATAAAAACGCTGTAAATTTAGAAAAATATTTAGATTTTCATACGACTTATAAGGGAATGGGGGTTGATAGAAAAGTAGCTTGTTATGGGTATGAAAATTCTATAATAGTAGATGCAGGAAGTGCAATTACTGTTGATATTATGAAAGATTTTAGTCACAAAGGTGGGTTTATTTTACCTGGATTTAAAAACTTTCATAACATCTATAAGCAAATTTCATCAAAACTAGATTTTGATTTTACTCTAAAGCAAAACTTAGATAAAATACCACAAAATACACAAGAAGCGATATCTTACGCTATATTAAAAGCAATTATTCTGCCAATAAAAGATATAAGTGGAAATAATAAACTACTTTTTACAGGTGGTGATGGTAAGATTTTAAGCTCATTTTTTGAAAATAGTGTTTACAAAGAAGATTTGATATTTGAAAATATGAAAAGGATAATTGATGCTAACAATTGCATTGCCTAAGGGAAGAGTAGCTGAACAAACTTTAGAAAAATTTGGACAAGCTTTTAATGAAGAGTTTGTTTTTGAAGATAGAAAACTAATACTAAAAAAAGCTGGTTTTACATTTTTAAATGTTAGAAATCAAGATGTTCCAACTTATGTAATGTATGGAGCTGCAGATTTAGGTGTAGTTGGCTTAGATGTACTAGAAGAAAAAGAGTATGACTTAATAAAGCTTTTAAATTTGGGTTTAGGAAAGTGTAAAGTTGCTATTGGATTAAGAGCTGGTGAAACACTAGATTGGACAAAAAGTCAACTAAAAGTTGCTACAAAACATGAAAAAATTGCTAAAAAATTCTTTGAACAAAGAGCAATGGCAGTTGAGATTATAAAACTTTATGGCTCAATAGAACTAGCTCCACTTGTAGGCTTGAGTGATTGTATAGTTGATATTGTAGAAACTGGTGCAACTATGAAGCAAAATGGGCTAGAAATTGGTGAAACAATTATGGAGAGCTCTGTGTATTTAATAGCAAACAAAAATGCTTACTATGCAAAAAAAGATTCAATTTTAGATATTAGAACAAAAATAGAAGCAACATTATAATGGGTTTAGATTTATACGCAAGAATCGAAGAGTATTTAGATTTTGAAGAAGAAGTTAGAGCTTTACATAAAGAGTTCTTAACTATTTTAAGCACAAAAGAACCTAAAAGTGTTATAGATATAGGTTGTGGACAAGGAGCATTTTTACAACATTTAAACTTCAATGGTGTAAAAGCTTTTGGGATTGATTTAAGTGCTGAGCAAATAAAAATTTGTGAAGAAAAAGACCTAAATGTAGCTTGTATGCCACTAAATGAAGTAAAAGAAAAATTTGATTGTGCAACTGCAATTTTTGATGTAATAAATTATATTCCTAAAAATGAATTAGAAAACTTCTTTAAAGATACTTACAATCTTTTAAATGATGGCGGTTATTTTATATTTGATGTAAATTCTCTTTTTGGCTTTGAAGAGGTAGCTCAAGGAACTTTAACAATTGATTTAGAAGATAAATTCATAGCAATTGATGCTAATTTTAAAGATAATAAACTACAAACAGATATAACTTTATTTTCTCAAACAAAAGATTATTTATTTGAAAAAGAGAGTGACTTTATAACTCAATACTACTATTCCAAAGAATTTTTGAAAAAATCTTTAGAAAACACTGGCTTTAAGACAAAAGAAATAATAGATTTTAATTTACACGACTATGAAAATAGTGACAAATTAATTTTCGTATGT
>CAYJFN010000186.1:0-3420 GCA_964369325.1 uncultured Arcobacteraceae bacterium | reverse complement strand
TTAGAGTTTGAAAAATCAACAAAAAAACTAAAGCAAATTAAAGATGCAAGAAATGTATTTATAAGAAATATCATGCATGAGCTAAAAACTCCAATCATAAAAGGAAAGTTTTTAGTACAACTTCCTGATACTCCTGAAAACAATGAAAAGATGCAAAATGTTTTTAATAGATTAGAAGCTTTAATCAATGAGTTTAGTTCTATTGAGGAGATAATCTCTTCAACTAAAAAATTTGAACACTCTAACTACTTTTTAAATGACATTATAGATAATGCTTTGGATATTTTGCTTTTAGATGAAAAAGTTGTGAATCAAGAGTTTGCAAATATTAAACTTGATGTAAATTTTAAACTCTTTAGTGTAGCAGTAAAAAACTTAATTGATAATGCTATTAAATACTCAAATGATGGAACTGTAACTATAAAAACACAAGATAAAGATGTGATTTTTGAAAATAGTGGTGAGCCTTTAAAATATGAACTAAACAACTATTTTGAACCATTTTTTGCAAACAATAGTAGTAAAGATGGTTTTGGATTAGGGCTTTATATTGTAAACTCTATTTTAAAAGCAAATGGCTATAATTTGAACTATGAATATAAAGATGAACTTAATAGGTTTATTATAAGTAAAGAGTAAAATGGTTTATGATGTAGCAATAATTGGGGCAGGTGCAAGTGGTTTAATGCTTGCAAGTTGCCTTAAAAATAGTAGTGTTTGTTTGATTGATTCCAATTCTTATATTGGAGCAAAAATCAAAGTAAGCGGTGGAGCGAAGTGTAATATTACAAATAAGTATTTAAGTAGTAGTAACTATTTAGGCAATCAAGAGTTTGTAAGTGAAATATTAAATGCTTTTGATAATAAGGCTTTACTAAAATTTTTAGAAAACAACTTTGTAAAACCAAAAATTCACGAAAAAATTATAAAAGGTACTTACTTTTGTAACTCTTCAGATGATGTTCTACAAATGTTTAAACGCTTAACGAAGCATTGCCACTATTTTTTAAATCATAAAGTTACAGATATTAGATGTGAAGATGATTTTGAGGTAATTACAACAAACAAAACAATAAAAGCAAAAAAAGTTGTAGTAGCTTCTGGAGGTCTTTCTTACATATCATTGGGTGCAAGTTCAATTGCCTTTGATATAGCAAAAAAGTTTGGACATATTCTTAAAACACCACAACCTGCACTTGTAGGATTTACAGTTCAAAAAGAGCAGTTTTGGTTCAAAAACCTTAGTGGTGTTTCTTTAAATGTAGGAATAAAGGTTGCAAACAAAAATTTTGAAGCTAGTATGCTTTTTGCACATAAAGGTTGTTCTGGACCAGCTATTTTAAATGCCTCTTTATATTTGGAAAAAGGCTCTATTGCTATAGACTTCCTCCCTCAAAAAAAACTTGAAAACTTTTTGAAATCAAACAAATATATCTCAACAGCTCTTCCTTTACCAAAACAGTTTATCAAAGAGTTTTTAATTTCAGTAAATTTAGAAGATAAACCAATAAGTAAACTTTCATCTGAAGAATTAAAGTCTTTAAAAAAGTTAAAAAACTATGAGTTTTCCCCTGCTGGAAATTTTGGATATACAAAAGCAGAAGTTACCAAAGGTGGAATAAATACTGATGAGATAGATTCATCTTCTATGCAAAGTAAGATTTTACAAAATTTATATTTTTTGGGAGAATGTTTAGATGTAACAGGTGAGCTTGGTGGCTATAACTTTCAATTTGCATTTGCAAGTGCAGTTGTTTGCGCAAAAAGTATTAATAAATAAAGAGAAACTAAATATCTATTTAACTATAATTGCCTCTTAAAATAAAAGTAGTAATAATGGGAATATTATATGAGAATAGCTTTCATAGGTGATATTGTAGGACGGCCTGGTCGAAAAATCATAAAAGAAAAACTTCAACAATTTAAAAAAGAGTTTGATATTGATTATGTAATTGCTAATGGTGAAAATGCAAGTCATGGATTTGGGCTAACAATTAAAAACTGTAATGAGCTTTTAAATTGTGGAATTGATATTTTTACAGGAGGCAATCACTCTTTTGATAAAAGAGGAGATGTAAAAGCACTCTTTGAAACACAAAAAGTTTTAAGACCAGATAACTATCCATTAGGAGTTGATGGCAATGGTGTAAAAGTTGTTGAAATAGGCGATGAGAAATTAGCAATTATAAATTTAATGGGAGTTTATGGTATGCCTCAAGTTGAAAACCCGTTTAACTGGGCAATAAAACTTGTACAAGATTTACAAAATGATGGTATAAAAAATATTTTTGTAGATTTTCATGCAGAAGCTACAAGTGAAAAACGAGTTTTAATGATGATGTTAAAAGGTAAAGTTAGTGCAATTTGTGGAACACACACTCATGTAGGAACAGATGACTTACAAATTGTTGATGGTACTTTTTATGTAAGCGATGTAGGTCTTACTGGTTGTAGAGACAATGTAATAGGCATGGAAGAACATATGCCAATACATAGAGCTACTACAGGTTTGAGTGGTCATTTTAAAGTACCAAATGCTTGTAAATCAATTTTACAATTTGTAGTTGTAGATATTCAAGACTCAAAAACAGTTGAAGCTTTTAAAGTTAAATCATACTGCAATATACAAGAGCCAATTATAACAAAGGCGATTATTGACTAACTCTTATGAACTTTTAGTTTTTCTAAAAAATAAAAATTTACTTATAAATTCGTCAGATTTTTGGTGGCCAAATTATGGAACTTTTGAAGTAGTAATTGGTGCAATTTTGACACAAAATACAAAATACACAAATGTAGAAAAATCTTTACAGAACTTAAAAGAAAAAGAGTTACTAACTCTTGAAAGTTTAGCAAATATTGATACACAACTACTTAGTATTTACATAAAGCCAAGTGGTTTTCAAAACCAAAAAGCTCAAAGAATAAAACTTCTTTGCCAAAATATTATAGAAACTTTTAGTAGTTTTGAAATTTTTCAAAATAATGTTAGTAGAAGTTGGCTATTAGAGCAAAAGGGAATTGGTCAAGAGAGTGCTGATGCAATTTTGTGTTATGCTTGTAAAAAAGATGAAATGGTTGTTGATAAATATACGAATAACTTATTAAAAACATTTGGCTATGAGTTTGAAACTTATGAAGATTTAAAACATTGGTGTGAATATGGAATTAATGAAAGTTTCGATAAAATAGCTTTACTTTATGGTTACGATATTACCTTAAATCAGCTATATTGTAGGTTTCATGGTAAAATCGTAGAGTTTATGAAACAAAATCCAAGGGTTAAATGATGATAATTATTCCACAAACAAAAGGTGGTGTAGGTAAATCTACAGTTGCAATGCAAATCATTGCTCCATATTTATATAAAAAACATGGCAAAAAAGTCACTTACATAGAAATAGATGATGAAAATAATGA
>CAYJFN010000185.1:0-3467 GCA_964369325.1 uncultured Arcobacteraceae bacterium | reverse complement strand
CGCCTATGCTGTTCAAAATTTTACACAACCAACTATAAATTTAGAAACACTAATTAAACTAAACCCTGATATTGTACTTTTATTTGCTCCATATTTAAATGAAATAAATGCCACAAAAGAAGAACTTCTTAAAAAATGGCAAACTATTCCTATAACTGCAGCAAAAAAAGATACAATTTATGTCATAAATAAAGAGTATGTAGGAATACCTAGTAATAGAGTTGAGTTTTTTATAAATGATTTTAAAAAGGCTTTGCAAGATGCTTCAAGTAAATAATTACAATAGCCAAATACTACACAATATATCTTTTAGTTTAGAAAACAATGCTATAATCCTTGGTTCAAATGGTTCTGGTAAATCAACTTTAGCAAAAGTAATTGCAGGGATTATAGAAAGTAGTAGTGTTAGTTTTTATGGTAAAGAATATAAAGAGTTATCAAATAAACAAAAGACTCAAACAATAAACTATATTCCTTCAAAACTTGAAGTTTTTGATGAGTATATGAAGGTTAAAGAGTTTTTGTCTCTTAGTTTTATTGATGAAAATGATATAAAAATAGAAGATTTGGCAAATAGTTTAAAGATATCTCATTTGTTAAATCACTCTTGTCAAACACTCAGTTCTGGAGAGGCTCAGCTTTTATTATTAGCATCAAGTATTGCACACAATGCTAAAATAACTATTTTAGACGAACCAACTGCTAATTTGGATCAAATTAAGACAAAGCAAGTGTTTGATATTTTAAATAACAATACTTATTTAAACAAAAAAATCATAATAACACATGATTTAAACTTTGCATATAAACTAGGATTTGATATTTTATACTTAAAAGATGGAGAAATTTTGTTCCAAGGGCAAAGTGCAGAGTTTTTATCTTTGAAGAATTTAGAAAAACTCTTTGGAAGTAGTGTAAAAATAGTTGAAAATTTTGTAGTGAGTAATCTATGAAAAAGCTAGTTTATATTATTAGTTTAGTTTTTATAGTAATATCTCCTTTTATGGGTGATTTTTCAATAGATTATTCAACTATTTTTGATAGTTCTTCACAAGATTATACTGTTTTTTGGGAATTAAGAGTTCCAAGAGTTATTTTAGCTTTTTTTTGTGGAGCAGTATTAAGTCTAAGTGGGTTGCTGTTTCAAACTATTTTTAAAAATGCACTTATAACTCCATACACTTTAGGAGTAGCAAGTGGAAGTACACTTTTTACTGCACTATTTATTATGTTTTTACCATCATATGTATATGTTATGGGTGGATTTATTGGAGCACTTTTTACAATTATAGTTCTTTTTGTAATTGCAAATAGAATTAATCAAAACTCAATATTAGCTAGCACAAACTCTTTTTTACTTGTTGGAATAGCACTATCGTTTTTTTATTCTGCTTGTTTGATGCTTTTATTTGCTGTTTCAAACTTTGAACAAAACTATTCAATAGTAAGATATACTTTAGGAAGTTTAGACATTGTTGGTTTTTCTTATGCTATTTGTGTAAGTGTTGTTGCACTTATTTTATTAAAGCTTGTATATTTTTACAAAAAAGAGATTATGCTACTACTTACATCAAATGAAAATGCTTTTTTAAAAGGAGTAGAAGTAAAAAAGACAAACTTTATACTACTTTTAGGTATCTCTTTTTGCGTAGGAGTTTGCATAAGTTTCACAGGTCCTATTGGCTTTATAGGTTTAGTAGTACCACATATTATAAAGCTAATTTATAAACAAAGTGCTTATAAACTATTTTTCCCTGTATTTTTCTTTGGTGGAGTGTTTTTAGTTGTTTGTGATTTTATTTCAAGAAATTTAATAAATAGTTCAACTATACCAATTGGAGTAGTTACAGCTTTTATTGGAGCACCATTTTTTATATACCTAATTTTAAGAAAAAGTTATAAATAGTAAAGAGATTTTAAACAAAAACTTACTAATATTTCGCTTACAAAGGATTTATTTTACTTTTTAGATTTTTGGGAATTTGTGCAAAAGGTTTTTTGTCGTTTTTTACAAATTTTTCATTTTGAAAAACTGCAACATCTATTGTCATTTTGTTTTTATTTAAAGTTAGAAGTTCAAAAGTAAATCCATTTTCGCTAAATGAAAATTTATAAGGTTTTAAATCAATAATTGTTTTTATTTTTGCCATTTGCAATTATAGTTAAAACTGCTTAAAAGGAGTCTTTGTGCAAGAAGAAAATATAAAAGCACTGCCTAGCAGGTTGGAGTATTTCCCTGTTACGATGTTTGCAGTAGTTATGGGGATGAGTGGTTTAGCAATTTCATTTAAAAAAGCCCATGAAATTTTAAACTTTAGTTCAATTTTTAGTAACATAACATCAACTTTAGCTATTTTAGTTTTTATATTGGTTGCGTTAACATATATTGCTAAAATAGTTAAATATCCATTACTTTTTAAAGCAGAGCTTATTCACCCTGTTAGAATAAACTTTTTTGCAGCTATTTCAATCTCTTTTGTGCTTGTTTCAATACTCTTTCAAGATATAAATAAAAATACAGCTTTAGTTTTACTATATTTTGGGGCAGTTTTGCATCTGTTTTTAACTTTCTATACTCTTAAATTTTGGATTACAAAACCTGTTGAGATAGCTCACTCAAATCCAGCTTGGTTTATCCCTATTGTTGGGAATCTAATCATCCCAATTGGTGGAGGTGGAATTTTAGACAATGATATTTTAATGTACTATTTTTCAATAGGAATTTTCTTTTGGATTATTATGTTAGCTATTATTTTAAATAGAATTATCTTTCATCATCAATTTATCCAAAAATTTATGCCAACACTTTTTATACTTATAGCTCCACCTTCTGTTGGGCTTTTGTCATATTTTGAGTTAACGCAATCTTTAGATATGTTTGCATATATTTTGTTTAATTTAGGGTTATTTTTTACACTTTTACTTATTTTTATGTATAAAAGTTTTATAAATATTGAGTTTTTTATCTCATGGTGGGCATTTACATTTCCACTTGCAGCTATTACACTAGCAACCATGCTTATGTATGCACAAACACAAAAAGTTTTTTATATGTATGGTTCATATTTTTTCTTACTTTTTTTAAGTATAGTTGTTACAATTGTTGCTTATAATACAGTAAAAAGTATGATAAAAAAAGAAATATGCGTAATGGAGTAAAATATGAATCACAGATACATAGGAAGAACAGGTTTAAGAGTAAGTGATGTTTGTTTAGGAACTATGACTTTTGGAACGACAACAAGCAAAGAAGAAGCTTTTGAGATTTTGGACATGGCTTATGACAAAGGAATAAACTTTTTAGATACAGCTGAGATTTATCCTGTTCCTCCAACTGCAAAATTAGGTGGACTTACAGAAGAAATAGTAGGGCAGTGGTTAAAAACAAAACCAAGAGACTCTGTAATACTTGCAACAAAAGTAAGTGGAGCAGCAAATGGTTGGTTTATACCTCCAACTAGACATGG
>CAYJFN010000184.1:2130-3472 GCA_964369325.1 uncultured Arcobacteraceae bacterium | reverse complement strand
TGTTATTGGTGTTATTACTCTATATAAATGGGTAATTATTATTTCAGCACTAATAAGTTGGGTAAATCCTGACCCTTATAATCCTATTATGCAAATGCTACATAGATTAACTCAACCTGCGTATGCACTTGTTAGGAGATTTATACCAACTGTTGTTGGAGGTATTGATTTAGCTCCCATTATTATTATTTTTATTCTTATTTTCCTTGAAACATTTTTAGGAAGATTATTTGCTTCAATGATGTAATTGGCAAATTATGATAAAAAAACATAATTTTAGTAAATTTTTAATATCTTCACTGTTTGCATCATCTTTACTATTTGCAAATAGTGATAATCCCGTAAATAATGAACAAAAAATAACTTTAGATTGGCTAAATACAAAGCCAAGAAGTATTACAAAAGATTTTTATGTTTGGCAGTTTTTACAACAAGATATTACACCAAATGAAGCAATGACAGCTTTTGGTGAAATAAATCGTGTTACAAATCAGCTTTTAAAACTTTATGCAAAGAAAATAAATCATGATGAGACATATGCTATTATACAGTGAATGGAAGCATCTGGACAAGATTTACGTAATACGAATGCAGATTGTATCAATATTGGTTTGAGCGCAAACAAAACAACAAAACTAAACTATATACAAAAAAATCAAGCTTTCGAAATTGTAAAAAATAAATATCCAAAACAAGCTGAGATAATTTCAATTTTAAATGCTTCTTTACCTTTTACAAAATTACTTGCAGCAAAACCTGAAATATTTTTTGATATATTCAATAGTGTTAATTTAAGCTATATAAATGAACATTTTAACTATAAAATACCTCCAAAGATTTTAGATAAACTTGCTACTTCTAAAAAGTTTAATTTAACTATTAAACGAATAATAACAGATAGCAATCTAAGAACTTTACAAGAATCTTTTTTGACGCCTTTCAATACTGAAAATCTGACTAGTGAATCGTTATTTTTCTTAGGATTAAATGCTTTAAAACATAAAAATAGTGAATTAGCAATTAACTATTTAGAAGATTCAAAAAGTAAAGCATATTTAAAAAAAGACAAAGATAAAACAAACTTTTGGTTATATCAAATAACTCAAAAAAATGAGCTACTTGAAGAGTTAAGCAATAGCTATGATATAAATATTTACTCACTATATGCAAAAGAAAAATTAAACAAAAAAATAGATAATATCTTTTATGATATACCAATACCAAAAGATGCAAAACAAACATCTATTGATATAACTGACCCTTTTGTTTGGATTGAAGTAATTAATAATAAAAATTACTCTACGGATGATTTAAAAACTCTTTTTTCAACTAAAGAAACTTT
>CAYJFN010000184.1:0-2039 GCA_964369325.1 uncultured Arcobacteraceae bacterium | reverse complement strand
AGAAAGTAAATCAAAAAAGTTTTACTATATAACACCACTTAAAGAACAATTAAAAAATTATGATATAAAGCGACAAGCTTTAATATATGCTCTTGGTAAAAAAGAGAGTTATTTTATCTCTGGTTCAGTATCTAGTGCATATGCATTAGGAATTATGCAAATAATGCCATTTTTAAGTAAAGCTATTGCAAAAGAGTTAAATGAAGAGTATTTTATTGATGAACAATTTAATCCAAATGTTAATTTAAAGTATGCCAACCATCATCTTAACTATTTAGAAAAAAATCTGCTTAGTCCTTTGTTTATTGCATATGCATACAATGGAGGAATTGGTTTTACAAGAAGAATGCTTCAAAAACAAAAAGGATTTGTAGAGAAAAATGACCCATATGAACCAATGCTAAGTATGGAACTTATGTCAAACACAGAATCAAGAGAGTATGGAAAACAAGTTTTAGCAAACTACTATATCTATATTAATCACTTAGATAAAAAGAACCACATAAAACTATCTACTCTTTTGCAAAGCTTAGAACACAACTTCCCAAAGTAGTATGATTTAATTTTAATTTTAAATCATACGCAACTGGGATTTGCTCTCTTAGTTGCTCACCTTCTGCAACATTTATAGTATTTGCTTTAACATTAGTTTGTGAAAGTTCAATTTGCTCAAAATCTACCATAAAATATTTAGCCCAAGGGTTATATAAAGGGATTTCTTTGTAAATACTATTATTTAACTCAATTGGTTTTAGTGAAATATATTTAGTACCATTCAAAGTTAAATCAAAATTTTCATTTTTATAAAACTCTTCTTTTTGCAATAATTTTTCATTTTCAGAAATATAAACACTAAATATAAAGTTTTCTTTTAGGTCATTATATGTTTTATTTACAGAGTTTAAATAAGTTGCAGTAAACATAACTTTTACTTCATTATCTTTTACTATATCACACTTAAAAGTGTAAGGCAAAGAATTTGCATAAAAAGAATCTTTTTCAAAACTTGTAAGTGCTTTTTTTGCACCACATCCACTAAATATAAGTACAAAAATAGCAAATAAAAAATATTTTAACATATAAATCTTCCACAATAATAATTGCCCTATTCTATCCAAAGTTGCTATAAAGTTCCTTTACACTTGTAAAGAAATTTTAACCATCATTTAGATAAAATCCCCCTATGAATACAAATAACTTACAAACAAAAAATTACAAAAGATTAGCAGTTGCTTTTAGTGGTCCATCAAATAGTGGAAAAACAACTTTAGTTGCTAAAATTTCTACTATTTTAAAAGAAAGAGGCTTTAAAGTAGCAATTATTAAACATGATCCAAAAGATAAAGCAGTGTTTGATAAAGAAGGAAAAGATTCATACAAGTTTTATCAAACAGGTGCAGATGTTGCGGTTTTAAGTTCAACTAGAACAACTTTTTTTAAACAAGAGGGTTCAAGCTTAAGTCAAACTATCAAGCTTTTTGATGATTTTGACTTTTTATTAGTTGAAGGTTTAAAAACTTTGTCTCTACCTAGAATCTCTATTTTTAGAAACTCTTTAGATAAGTCATATTTCCCTGTAACAAATGCTATTGCTTGTGATGAGACTATTAACAAAGATGAAATTCCACAATCAATTGAAATTTTAAATTTAAATGACCCACAAGAAATAATTTTGTGGATAGAAAAAAATGCGAAGAGAGTATAAATGCAAACAGTAATTGATGCTATTAAACAAACTGCTATTGAAATAAAAGCCTTAATAGAGCAAGGTGATACAGCAAAAAGTGAACAAGAAAACAAAACAGGTGATACACAATTAAAACTTGATATCCAAAGTGATTTAATCATTGAAAAGATTTTTTCAAATGTTAAGAGTATTAAACAAATTGTTTCAGAAGAGCAAGATGAAATTAAAAATCTTCATGAAGATGGTAAATATTTAATCGCATATGACCCATTAGATGGTTCTTCTTTAGTTGATGTTAACTTATCAGTTGGTTCAATATTTGGAATTTACGAAAACTCTTTTAGTGGAAATA
>CAYJFN010000183.1:0-3477 GCA_964369325.1 uncultured Arcobacteraceae bacterium | reverse complement strand
TAGCATTAGAAAAATTAAAAAAAGATTTAAGTTTAGAAGTTTGGATGCAAGAAGAATTCAAAAAAATAACTGTTACAGACAAAGAGATTAGTGATATTTTTGAAAAAAACAAAGATAAATTTATAACACAAGAGAAATTAACTGCTAGACATATTCTAGTAAAAACAGAAGCTGAAGCAAAAGCAATCATAAAAGAATTAGACGCTTCAAAAAGTAAATTAGCAAAATTTGCTGAGTTGGCAAAAACTAAATCAACTGGACCAACTGGTAAAAATGGTGGTTCACTAGGTGAATTTTCAGCAAATCAAATGGTGCCAGAATTTTCAAAAGCAGCTTCTGCACTAGCAAAAGGAACTTACACAAAAACTCCTGTAAAAACTCAATTTGGATACCATGTTATTTATTTAGAAGATAAAAAGCCTGCAGAAAAATTAAATATTGAACAAGTAAAAAATCAAATTAAACAAGGAATTTCTCAAGAGAAATTTAGAGCAGCTATTAAAACAAAAGTTGATGAACTAAAGAAAACTGCAAAAGTTATTATTAAATAAGGAGAGAATAGTGGGAGTTTTAGATGTTGTAAAAGCTGGTGTTTTAACAGGAAGTGAAGCACACAAACTTTTTAATTATGCAAAAGAAAATAACTTTGCAATTCCAGCAGTAAATGTAGTAGGAACTGATTCAGTAAATGCAGTTTTAGAAGCAGCAAGTAAAGTAAACTCACCTGTAATTATTCAATTTTCACAAGGTGGAGCTTCATACTATGAAGGAAAAGGCTTAAAAAACGAAAAAGCTGGTGTTTTAGGAGCAATTAGTGGGGCATTACATGTTCATACTCTAGCTTGTGCATATGGTGTTCCTGTTATTCTTCACACTGACCATGCTGCAAGAAAACTTTTGCCTTGGATTGACGCATTATTAGATGCAAGTAGTGAAAACTTTGAAAAAACAGGAAGACCTTTATACACTTCTCATATGTTAGATTTAAGTGAAGAGAGTTTAGAAGAGAATATTTCTACTTGTGTGGAGTATTTTAAAAGAATGTCAAAACTTGATATGATGATTGAAATAGAGCTTGGAATAACTGGTGGAGAAGAAGATGGAGTTGATAATACTCATGTTGACAATGCTTTACTTTACACACAACCAAGTGAAGTTTGCTATGCTTATGAAGAGCTTAGCAAAGTAAGCCCATATTTTACAATAGCTGCAAGTTTTGGAAATGTACATGGTGTTTACAAACCTGGAAATGTAAAACTAGCACCTGAGATTTTAGATAACTGTCAAAAATTTATTTCACAAAAATGTGAAACTTCTGAAAAACCAGTAAACTTTGTTTTCCATGGTGGTTCTGGTTCATTGCTTAGTGAAATAAGAGATGCTATTTCATATGGTGTTGTAAAAATGAATATTGATACAGATACACAATGGGCATTTTGGAATGGTGTAAGAGCTTATGAAGCAAAAAACAAAGCATATTTACAAGGTCAAATAGGAAACCCTGAAGGTGAAGATAAACCAAATAAAAGTTACTACGACCCAAGAAAATTTTTAAGAGCAGGTCAAGAGTCTATGATATTTAGGCTAGAAATTGCATTTTCTGACTTACAATGTCTAAATAAAAATTAAGAAGTAGATAATAAAACTACTTCTTTTCATTTGTTACAAGTGCTAAATTGTTTAAATTGTGTGCTTGTAACAAATCTAAAATATCAACTACTCTTTCATAAGTAACATTTTTATCTATTCTTAAAATTATCGCTTCATCTCTATTTTTTACAAGTCTTAACGCTAAGTTTAAATCATCAAAACTAATAGACTTTCCTTGATAAGCAATCTCTTTTTGGCTTAACTCTATAGTTACTTCTTTTTGTTCAATTTGCTCTTCTTGTGCATTTGCTTTTGGTAAATCAAGCATTAAGGCTAATTCATCTTTTTTAAATACAGAAGTAACTATAAAAAATATTAGCAAGATAAATATAACATCAAGTAATGGAGTTAAATCGGTACTTAGTCTTTCTCTTCGTTTCATATATTTTTAGTAGCCTCTTTTTTTACTTTTAACTCTAATTCATCTAAAACTGCAATAAAATAGTTATAACAAATATGATGAGGAATTGCTACAATAAGTCCTGCAACAGTTGTAATAAGTGCAATAGAAATTCCTGTTGAAAAAATAGTAGGATCCCCTAAGCCATTTGCAGTAATTGCCTCAAAAGCATTTAAAACTCCAACAACTGTACCTAATAATCCTAAAAGTGGTGCAACTGAAGCAATATTTTTTACAAAGTTAAGACCAATTTCAAGCCTTTTTATTTCATATTCAATTTGTGCTTCAATATTTTTTGAGTAATCAAGTTTTTGTAAAATCGATTTTGTGATTTTTTCTTTCATTGGTAAAGTCAAAAATTTCCAAATAATAATAGTAAATCCAATGATATTTAAAGCTATGAGTATATAAACAATAACTCCACCTTTTTGTATATATGCTAATAAGTCCATTTAATAAGTCCATAAATTAATTTTTCAAATTATAGTATAATGTTCTTATGAAAATTTTAAACTCCCCTGTAGAAAAAATATATTTAGACTCTTTTGAAATCTATTTAAAAAGAGATGATTTGTTAAGCAAAGATTTTAGTGGAAATAAAGCTAGAAAGTTTAAATACTTTTTAGACAATGATTTTCCAACTATAAAAAAAGTTGTAGGTCATGGTTCAAACCAATCAAATGCTATGTATTCACTTAGTGTTTTAGCAAAACTTAGAGGTTGGGAATTTGAGTTTTATACAAAACATCTATCTTCGTATTTAGAACAATTCCCAAGTGGCAACTATAAAAATGCTTTACAAAATGGTATGAAGCTTATTGTTACAGATGAACTCCCTAAAACTTTTGATACTCATACTTTATTTGTAAATGAAGGTGGAGCTTTAAAAGAGGCTGAATACGGTGTAAAAGAGTTAGCAAATGAAATACTTGATTTTACTAAAGAAAATGATATAAAAGATATAGAAATTTTCTTACCAAGTGGTACAGGTACAACAGCACTTTTTTTACAAAAAAATCTTCCTTTTAATGTCTTAACTTGTGCTTGTGTAGGAGATGATGAATATTTAAAAAAACAATTCACTCAATTAAATTCAAACATAGAACAACATCCAACTATTTTAAATAGTGGCAAAAAATACCACTTTGGAAAGCTTTATAAAGAGTTTTACTTGATGTATAAGTGGCTATTTGAGCAAACAAATATTGAGTTTGAGCTACTTTATGACCCTCTTGGTTTTATTGTTTTATTAAATTATTTGAAAAAAAATCCTACTAAAAAAGTTTTGTATATCCATCAAGGTGGGATTTTAGGAAATGAAACTATGCTAAAAAGATATGAAAGAAAGAGTTATTTTAATTAAAAGTGTTGTTTCAAAACAACACTTTTTAGAACTAATTATTTTGCTTCAAAAATAAATTTGCCAT
>CAYJFN010000182.1:0-3493 GCA_964369325.1 uncultured Arcobacteraceae bacterium | reverse complement strand
GCATGATGAATTTTGTTTACTACATATTCATAATCTTTAAAAAACATTGTAAAAACAAAAAGCATATAAAATATACCTATGTATCCAAGCTTATTTGAGTTGTTTATAAAATTCATAGCTTGAACTATAAATATTTCTGAGTGTGTTGGATTTAATATTTCAAAAATATAATCTACAAAAATCTCAAGATAACTATCAAACTGTGGAAGCATTGATATAATTGAAATAAGAAGTGCAATAATAGGAAAAATAGAGAAAATAGTAAAAAAGCTTAGACTTGCTGCATAATAGTTTGTATCATCACTAAAAAATGAGTGCACAAAATCTATGACTTTTTTCACCATAGGTGGTATTGCTATTTTCTCTTTATTTATCACTATAATCCCATTTTAAAAGGGTTTAAAATATTATTTGGATCAAATGCTTTTTTGATATTTTTAAATAATTGCATTTCAGCTTCACTAAAAGCTATGTGCATAAATGGCGCTTTTGATATACCAATACCATGCTCTCCACTTAGCGTTCCTTCTAAATCTACAACAAATTTAAAAATTTCTTCAATTGCTTTGTGACCATCTTCTAGTTCTTTTTCATTCTCACCATCAACCATAACATTTACATGGATATTTCCATCTCCTGCATGTCCAAAGCATGGTACACTCAAGTCATATTTTTCGCAAATTTTATAAATACCTTCTAAAGCTTCTGGAAGCTTACTTCTTGGAACAGAAATATCTTCATTTAGCTTTTTAGAACCATAAACTGTAACAGCTTGAGAAGCATTTCTTCTTGCAAACCAAAGTTTTTTTGATTCTTCTTCATTTTGTGCAATTATAAAATCACTTGAACCATTTTGAGCAAAAGAATCTTTTAGAGTTTGAAGTTGAAAATCTAACTCTTCTTGAGATTTTCCATCTACATCTCCAACTAAAATAGCTCCAGCTTCACTTGGTAAATCAAGATTAAATTTCTCTTTTAAAGCTTTTATTACAAGTGCATCTAAAAACTCCATAGCTACTGGACTTGCTCCACTTGCAAGTGATTTAAAAACCGCATTCATAGCATTTGTAACATTTGGAAAAATACCCATATATGTTTGCTTATGTTGTGGTTTTGGGATTAGTTTTAAAGTTATTTCGGTTATAACTGCTAGTGTTCCCTCACTTGCAATTAGTATTCCAGCTGTGTTGTATCCAGCAACATCTTTAATTGTTTTTTTACCAGCTTTGATTATCTCTCCATTTGGTAAAACAGCTCTTAATGCAACAACATAATCTTTTGTGATACCATATTTTGCAGCTCTCATTCCACCAGCATTTTCACTTACATTTCCTCCAAGAGTTGAATACTCTTCACTAGCAGGATCTGGTGGATAAAATAGTCCTACTTCTTCCGCTGCTTTTTGAAAATCCATATTAACAACACCTGGTTGAACAATTCCTAACATATTTTGCATATCAATTTCTAAGATTTTGTTCATATGTCTTTCTAAACTTAGAATAATTCCACCACTAACACTTAATGCTCCCCCTGTAAATCCAGAACCAGCACCTCTTGGGATAATAATAATATTATTGTCATTACAATATTTTAAAACTTTTGAAACATCTTGTTCATCTCTTGGGAAAACTACTGCATCTGGTTCAAATCTATTTTTAGTAGCATCATAGCAGTATGCTATTAAGTGAGCTTTATCGCTTTTTACATTCTCTTTAGTAACAATATTTATAAGTGCATCTAAATGTTTTTGTTCCATTATTTTATTCCTAATAGTGTTTTATAATATGTATCATAGCTTAATTCTGTTGTTTGTTCTTTTTGACTAACTTCTAATTCTTCAGTTAAATATTCATCTTCAGTTTGCTCTTTAATAGAAAGTAAATCTTTAAAAAAGTCAATATATTTTTTGAAATCTAAATCCCAAAAAGCAGAGTCAATTTCTGCAACTCTTGTGTAAAATGGAAGCTCGTTTTGAGTTTCTTGATACATAATATCGTATGAATATAGTACTACAAAAGTTTTTGCGTCTGTTACATATACTTTATTATCAACTACAAAAAAGATTGTCCCAATATTTTGGAATTTTGAGAATTTAACAAAAGTCTCTTTAGATGGAAGTGGTTCATACTCTAGCTTTAAGTGAGTTGCAAAAATATCTGAGTGAAGAAATTTTTGGTTTTTAAATTTTGCTTTAACAACATCAAAACTTTGTGCATTTGGAGCAATTAAAAGTGATGCTTCATATAAATAGTTTAAAACAAACATATCACCATCTTGTGCAGGTCTATTTACATTTGGAATTGCATCTTGTTGTAAATCATCAAATTTGTTTAATGAAATAGTTGAATATTCATTATTGCTAGCAACCACATATCCATTTGCAACAATAACAGTTCTTTTATTTTCATACATATGTTCAATTATTCCGCTTTGTCCAACTTTTAAATTTGGAACATCTATGATTGCAAGAGAGTCAGTAACGCTGTGAATTCTTGCATAAGTATGTTTAAATGATGGAATTTGAACAGGCTCATTTAAATTTACAAAAGTATTTTTTTGTAAAGGCTCGTTTGTGAATATATAAGTATAATCAAAACCTACAGAAGCACTTTTGATTTTTATATCTTTTATCCTCCAACCTTTTCTAAGCATTGAATTAACAGAATTTTCGCCATCACACTCACCACCTTCTAAGATAGCATTTTCAATTGTAGCTGGGCTTGTCCAATTATCTTTGTAGCAAGTAGTATCTTGTGCATTTAAATTGACAATTGCAAACAAAGTTGCACAAAAAAATAGTATTTTTAGTTTCATTTATTTCCTTCATTTGATTGTAGTTCTTTAAGTCTGTTTTTTACATCATCCACATGAAGAGTTTGTATAGTTTCTCCATTTATTTTTTTATTTTTTCTAACGCTTACTTTATTCCATATTTCAGCTATTTCCCCATTTGGATTAATAATAAAAGTTGTTCTAACAACTCCCATAAACTCTTTTCCCATACATTTTTTCAGTTGCCAAACTCCGTAATCTTGACACATTTGTTTTTCTTCATCTGAAAGTAGGGTAAGGTTTAAATTATGTTTTTCAATAAATTTTCTATGTTTTAAAGTTGAGTCTGGGCTTACTGCTAAAACAATAGCATCTATGTCATCAAACTCAGGAATAGAAGCTGTAAAATCACAAGCTTGTGTTGTACAACCAGGAGTGTTGTCTTTTGGATAAAAGTATAAAACTATCCATTTTCCTACAATATCTCTTAAACTAATTTCTACATCATCTTGATTTGGTAGAGAAAACTCAGGTGCTATTGAGCCAATTTTTAACATATTTTTCCTTTATTTTATTGCTATAAACATTGCAAAGTTTACCCATTTGAAGAGCACTTCACAGTGTGTAAATCCAGCATCTTTTATCATTTGTAAATTTTCTTCTTGCGTGTATGGTATTAAAACATTTTCTAAAGCTTCTCTTTTTTGAGCAATTTCAAATT